>JAFVAC010000064.1 GCA_017476265.1 Clostridia bacterium | reverse complement strand
ATAAGGTCACTTTGGAAGACGTATTCAGCAAGATCGAAGAAGGCAAGTTCAAGGATCTCAATCTGATTCTGAAAGCAGACGTACAAGGCTCCGTCGAGGCAGTCAAGTCGTCGTTACTGCGTTTAAGCAACGATGAAGTAAAAGTACACGTCATACACAGTGCCGTCGGCGCGATCAACGAAAGCGACGTCATGTTGGCGAACACATCGAACGCTATCATTATCGGTTTTAATATCCGCCCGGATAACAACGCCAAAGCCCTTGCAGAGAAGTCCGGAGTCGATATAAAACTCTATCGCGTCATCTACGACGCCATCAACGAAGTCGAACTGGCAATCAAAGGTATGCTTGCGCCGACTTATAAAGAGACGTACCTCGGCAGAGCGGAAGTCAGACAGTTGTTCCGTATCAGCAACGTGGGTACGATCGCCGGTAGCATGGTCAAAGACGGCGTGATCCGTCGCAACGCAAACGTCAGACTTTTGCGTAATGGAGTCGTCATCACCGAAACGCTCATTTCCAGTCTGAAGAGAAATAAGGACGACGCTAAAGAAGTCGTAGCCGGATTTGAGTGCGGTATCGGATTGAACAACTACAACGACATCCACGAAGGCGACGTGATAGAAGCCTATATTATGGAGGAAGTGCAAAAATGATGCTCGAAAGAGTCAATAATGAGATTCAAAAAGAGCTCAATGAGATCATATCCCGTGACCTGAAAGACCCGCGAGTGACGTGTATCGTTTCCGTCACCGCGGTCGAGACGGCTAAAGACCTGAAGTCTGCGAAGGTCTTTGTCAGTATTATGGATGACTCCGCTTCGATTGATGTTCTGAAAGCGCTCAACGGCGCAGCCGCCTATATGAGAGGACTCTTGTTTGACAGACTCAAAATAAGGACGGTTCCGCATCTTGCTTTTCATAAGGATAATTCGGTCCAAA
Organism: Clostridia bacterium; assembly: GCA_017476265.1. Lineage (GTDB taxonomy): Bacteria > Bacillota > Clostridia > Christensenellales > DTU072 > CAG-1782. The sequence continues at coordinate 9,956 of JAFVAC010000064.1, read as the reverse complement.
ACGCTATGAAGATAGAAAAAATCCTGAGTGGGCTGACTATTACGCCGGAAGACGCGGATAAAGGGGAATAGACAAATGTCCGACTATAGCGAATTGATACAATATTTTGTTAAAGCAAAGGACATTGCCGTCTTTATGCACGTTAATCCGGACGGAGACTGTATTTCGTCCTCTTTGGCATTGTGCATTTTTTTGAAAAAGAAAGGCAAAAATGTCTTTTGCGTTTCGCCAAATTTTGACAAAGAATCGATCAATGAAAAATTCCGCTTTTTGCCGCATTTTGATATGATCGGTTCTCGCGATTTTTTGGATCAATTCGATCTTTGCGCAGGGGTCGATCTTGGCGACGCCGGAAGATTAGGAGATAAAAACGTCCTGAGAGTCTTTAATCGCGGAAAAAACACCGTTGTCATCGACCATCATGCGGAGCACATTGATTTTGCAAAATATACCGTAAGAGAGTCCGATTCAGCCAGTACAACGCAAATTTTGTATAAAATATTGAAGCAGTATGATGAAAAGTCGATAGATAAGGACGTCGCTACTTGTCTGTATGCGGGACTTATTACCGATAGTGGGTGCTTTTCTTATCCGAACGCTTCACCCGAGACATTGCGTATAGGAGCGGATCTCATTGAGTATGGTATAGACGCTGCCGAGATCGTCCGGCGCGTAATGAAAGACGAACCGAAAAGAGTTTTTGATCTGAAAAACAAAGTTCTTTCCAAGGCAAAATTTTATCAAGAGGGTATTGCGGTTATTACGTTCAGTAGAGAAGATTATGACGCAACGGGTTGCACCGAGCGCGATACGGAAGGGCTCATCAACAATATTCTCAATGTAAGTGGAGTGGAGCTTGCCATCTCGATGAGTGAATTCAAAGGTGACGTTTATCGGGTCAGCTGGCGCAGTAAACATAACGTAAACGCAGCCGCTTGCGCTAAAGCTTTTGGCGGAGGCGGGCATTTCAACGCTGCCGGATGTCGTGTATACGGTGAATTTGACGAAGCGTATGAGCGTGTTCTTGCCGTAGCAAAGGAAATGATCTCTTATGTATAACGGGTTCATAAATCTCAATAAACCCGCAGATATTAGCTCAAATCGCGCACTGTCTATTCTAAAAAGAGCCCTAAAACAGAATAATATTATCACAAAAGTCGGGCATTTCGGGACATTGGATCCTATAGCCGACGGCGTTTTGCCTGTAGCTCTCGGCAGAGCGACCAGATTGTTTGATTACAGCCTGGACAAAAAGAAGAGATATATTGCCAAGTTTTGTTTCGGTGTCGAGACTGACACTTTGGACCGAACCGGCACCATTACGTCTTACGGTAAGGACGTGAGTGTCGAGGAAATAAAAAAGGTTCTTCCCGAGCTGATCGGGACCGTCGAGCAGATCCCGCCACGATTTAGCGCAAAGACGATCAACGGCGTTCGCGCATACAAACTTGCCCGCAAAGGTCAGGAGTTCGATCTTTCGGCAAAGACTGTTATTATAGATGCCATAGATCTCGTCGGTGTCGATTCTTCAAGTGGGACTATCGAGTATGTGTTCGATATCACTTGCGGAGGAGGGACCTATATTCGTTCGATCGTCCGTGATATGGCGTCGTTAATGGGCACCGTCGGTATCATGACTGCATTAACTCGTACCGCAAGCGGATTTTTCACCATCGAAGACGCTCATTCTTTGGAAGAAATAGCCGATAATGTTGAAAACTGCGTCTTACCAATGGATCGATTTTTGGAAGATTTCCCTAAAATTCGTCTTGATGGACAGCACTTTTCATTAGTAAAAAATGGCGTCACATTACAAAAAGATTCGGTTTTTTCATCTTCGGAGATTAATAAAATATGCGATAAAAATCGTTTTTTTGTTATTTTTTCTCCCGAGGACGAGTTGTTGGGCATTGCGGAATCGGTCAATGACGATTTTCGTATGAAGACTTGGTTGTTATAAGGTGCGTTTGTATGGGTGAAAGTCGACAGGGCAGTGTTTTGGTTCTCGGTTACTTTGCGGCGGTGCATATAGGACATCGCTATCTCATTGAGCGCGCAAAACACATCTCAGCAGAGATCGGTTCTTCGGTTACCGTCGTTACTTTTGACGACGGAATCTATGCGGCGCTCGGGCGTGACTTTCGTGAGATCTACGTTTTGCGTGAGCGCATGAGCATTTTGCGGGAACTTGGCGTTTCGGTAGACGTTTTACCTGTTGACAGAGCTTTTTTATCCCAGTCTCCCGAGCAGTTTTTATCTGTATTGTCGGAAAAAAAACCTATTGCCATCGTCGTAGGGCAGGACTACCGCTTTGGTAAAGGTGCCGTAGGGGATGCCGCTCTTCTAAAATCTTATTTTGAAAAAACCGGAGTTGAAGTCGAAGTGTGCGATCTATTATCCGTCGGAGGGAAAAAGATATCTTCCACTTTAATAGGCGAATTGCTCGCTTCCGGCGATATCCATGCGGCGAACGCCATTCTCGGGTCTCCTTTCTTTATCAGTGGCACTGTAGTAAAGGGTTTTGAAAACGGCAAAAAACTCCAATTCCCGACGGCAAATCTTTCCTTTGATATGGACAAGTTTATCCCAAGATCCGGCGTATATGCCTCTTACGCTTACGTCGACGGCGTCCGATATAAGTCGATGACTAATATAGGGTCTCATCCGACGTTTGGTTATTATGAAGTCAATGCTGAGACAAATATTTTCGATCTATCCGAGGACCTTTACGGGCGATTTTTGAAGGTAGAACTTATCGACTATCTTCGTCCCGTCTTGACTTTCTCTGATCCTGCGAGTTTATCGAATCAATTATATTTAGACAAGAAAAAGGCTTTGGAGGTGTTGTTATGACCAAATTCGGCGTCGCGGGTAACAGTCAGAGCTTTTATGACGAGGGACATTCGTCCACGATAGAAGCGGCTTCTTGGTGTTTTGAAAGAGGACTAGATATCTTCGAATACTCTTTCGGCAAAGGCATCAACATGACGGATGAGACCGCCGGAAAGATCGGACGAGAATTCAAAAATTTCGGGATCGAGAACTCCGTTCATGCCCCTTATTATATCAATTTTGCCAACCCTTCACGCGAAACGATCGAAAAAAACTTCGGTTACGTCGTGCGCTCCTGTCAAAAGCTCGCTGCTTTCAACAACGGCGACAGAGTCGTTTTTCATCCGGCTACACAGGGCAAAATGACGCGCGAAGAGGCGATTTTGACCGCAAAAAACAATATAAACGAACTGGCGGACGTTATCGTAGAGAATCATCTTGCCGATTTTAAGATATGCATTGAAACGATGGGAAAACTCGCTCAGATCGGCACTTTGGAAGAGGTAGTCTATCTGTGCGCTTCCGCTCCATTTTTCTATCCGTGCGTCGATTTCGGTCATCTCAACGCCCGAACGCAAGGAAGCCTGAAGATCGCCTCCGACTACGAGGACGTCGTTAAGTATATGTTAGACAATATGGACGAGTATAAGGTCAAAAATATGCACGTCCATTTCAGCAAAATCATGTACGGACCATCGGGGGAGATCAAACATCTGACTTTCGCCGACGACGTTTACGGACCGGAATTTGCCCCACTTGCCGAGGTTTTTCTAAAATACGATCTGTGCCCCACCGTTATTTGCGAGTCGTCCGGCACGCAGGCGGAAGACGCTATGACGATGCGACGAATGTACGACGCGGCAAAAAATAAATAAAAATATATGCACCGTTTTTTGGGCGGTGCATATATTATATATATGGCTCGTGTTCACAACGGGAAAATGTCTCTTCCCGCAAAAATATTGTTGGTCTTGTTGACTGTCGTCATCGCTTTTACGATTTGGTTCCTTATCGTAGGAAGACGTGTCGTGAAAGAGACATTATCAAAAGACGCGCGAGCCGTCGTCATAGACGTCATCAACGGCAGTAACGAAGTTTTACAAAGAATGGATATCTTTTACGACGACTATTTTACCGTCTCTTACGACGATAAAGGCGAGGTGAGAGCCGTCAGTGCCAATACCGGTCTGATCAATCAGATGAATATGATCATTCAGACCGAGATCCAAAACAGACTCAACGCGATCCGCATGCTGTCCGCATCACTCCCCATCGGGCTCTTTACGGGCAGTACTTTTTTATCCTCATTCGGTGTCTCTATACCCGTTCGAGCCGAAATCGTCTCCAACTGCTATACGGTCCTGAAGTCGGAGTTTTCCTCTGTCGGGATCAACAATACTCTGCATCGGTTGCAGATCGATTGTTTTGTGGAAGTGGATATGATCGTCCCGACCGGGACGTTTGTGGAAGACGTCTCCAACGAGATCCTGATCGCGGAGACTATCCTCCCGGGGAAGGTCCCCACGACCTATATCGGCGAGAACGTGTCCACCGATTATCTCGATCTTCTTCCGGATTGATTTTCTCGCAAGCCTACCGTATTTTGTTGCGTAAAAGGGGATAGAGTGATATAATTATATCACTAAATCATTACGCAGGAGAGTTTACGGCATTATGTTGGAAAAAATCAAAGCCATATCCGAGTCGGTCAAGAATAAGATCGCCGACGCCAAGGGTAGCGCCGAGTTGAACGACCTGAAAGTCAAATATCTTGGACGAAACGGCGAAATCACCGCCCTCTTGAAAGGGCTGAAGAATTGTTCTCCGGAAGAAAAACCCTCTTTGGGAAAACACATCAACGCGCTCCGTGAGCAAGTGGAACGACTCATTTCCGAACGTGAGCAGATTCTCGCGTCTAACGAACTCGATCGAAAACTGCAGGAAGAAAAAATCGACGTGACACTTTCCGTAAGAGATTCAGCTGTAGGCGGACTCCATCCCTTGACTTTGGCAAGGAACGAACTTGTCGACGCCTTCGTCGGTATGGGATTCGAGGTCAAAGAAGGACCGGAAATAGAGCTTGATTTTTATAATTTTCAACAGCTTAATATACCAAAAGACCATCCTTCGCGCGACGCGCAAGATACTTTTTACGTCGATGACAATATTGTCCTTCGCACGCAGACTTCTGCCGTCCAAGCCCGCACGATGGAAAAGGAAAAGCCCCCCATTCGTATCGTCTGTCCCGGCAAAGTGTATCGACTCGACGACGACGCGACCCACTCGCCGATGTTTCAGCAGATCGAGGGGCTTGTCGTTGACAAAGGCGTTAATCTGTGCGATCTCAAGGGGACTTTGGACGAGTTCGCGAAAAAATTCTTTGGGGAAGACACTCGCACGCGCTTCCGTCCGTCCTATTTTCCCTTTACCGAACCCAGTGTGGAACTGGACGTTAGTTGCTTTATGTGCAAAGGAAAAGGTTGCCGTCTCTGTAAAGGGACGGGATGGATCGAAGTCCTCGGCGCAGGCGTCGTCAATCCCATTGTGTTAAAGAATTGCGGCATTGATCCTGCCGAGTACTCCGGATTTGCATTCGGCATCGGGATCGAGCGTTGCGCTATGTTGAAATACGGCATACCCGATATGCGGATTTTGTTTGAAAACGACGTCCGTTTTCTCAGACAATATCGGTAGGAGGAAGTTATGAAAGTACCATACAGTTGGTTGAAAGAGTTCGTTGACGTTGAGTATACCCCGCAAGAATTGGGTGACAAACTGGTTGGCGTAGGTTTTGAAATAGAAGAGTACGTTTATCAGAGAGATAGCATCAAAAACGTCGTTTGTTGCAAAGTCCTTTCCCAAGAGAAGCATCCCGACAGCGATCATCTGAACGTGTGCGTCGTCACCGATGGCAAGGACAAATACGTCATTGTCACCGGCGCGCAGAACGTGACGGTAGGGGATATCGTCCCCGTTGCGCTGGACGGCGCGGTCCTTCCCGACGGGAAGACGATAAGAAGCGGCTCCTTGCGCGGGATCGTGAGCGAGGGCATGATGTGCTCCGGGGGAGAACTCGGTTTGACCGAAGACGACTATCCGGGCGCCGGCGTCCACGGGATCCTCATTCTGTCTGCCGACGTCAAGGTCGGTTCTGACATCAACGACGTTATCGGCAATGACGACGTCATTTTAGACGTCGCCGTCACCGCCAATCGTCCCGATTGCAATTCCATTTTAGGCGTTGCTCGAGAGGTCGCCGCTATCTGCGGAAAAAAGATCCGCTTACCCAATCTTTCCTACAAAGTCACCGACAAAAAAGTCGAGGAGTTTGTCTCCGTTCAAGACGAATCTTTCGACCTTTGCCCGAGATATATGGCTGCAGCCGTGTACGACGTTAAACAGGTCGTCTCGCCCAAAATTATCCGAGACAGATTAAAAGCCGTCGGTATTCGCCCGATCAATAACCTCGTTGACGTGACGAACTACGTTCTGACCGAGATCGGACAGCCTATGCACGCTTTTGACAGAAATAACTTATCGGGCAAAAAAATTATCGTGCGCACGGCGCGTCCCGGAGAAAAGATATTGGCGCTTGACGGCAAAGAGTACGAACTTTGCGATCATCACCTTGTCATTTGCGACGCGGAAAAACCCGTTGCTGTAGCGGGCGTGATGGGTGGAGAAAAATCTTCTATTCTTCCTACGACCGAAACCGTTATTTTGGAGTCCGCACGTTTTGCAAGAGACAGCGTCCGCCATACGTCCAGAGAGCTTAATTTGCACTCCGACTCTTCGGCGCGGTTTGAAAAGGGTATCGACTTCTATTCGCAGGAGATCGGTCTGCATCGCGCATTGGCGCTTTTCGATGAGTACGGTTGGGGCAAAATCGCCGCCGGAGAAATCGATTTGATCGAGAAAAAGTCCGAGCCGAAGTCTCTTGTATATGATTACACCGCCGTCAATTCGGTCATAGGGATCGACATAGCGAAAGAAAAGATCGTCTCGATCCTCAATGCGCTTGATCTCGACACTACAGTTGACGGAAATATGTTGACGACTGTTCTTCCGCCTTGGAGAGAAGACCTTGACGGAGTCAACGACGTCGCGGAAGAGGTCGTTCGTTTTTACGGATATGACGAACTGAAACCGCGTCTTATCAGTACTAAACGAGGAGGGAAGTCAGACAAACAACTTCACTCGGGAAAAATAAAAGCACTTATGGTCTCTTACGGTTGCCAGGAGACTGTCACATATTCTTTCATATCGCCCAAGGCTTTCGACCTCATTCGTTTGCCGCAGGAGGACGTCCTCCGACAAGCGGTCGAAATCAGCAATCCGCTCGGCGCCGACTTCAGCGTTATGCGAACGACTCTTGCGCCCAGTATGCTCAAACTTGTCGCGTCCAATTACGTCAGAGGCAATAAGGAGGCAAGACTCTTTGAAGTGGCGAACGTCTATCTCCCGAAATCTTTGCCCTTGACCGAACTCCCTGACGAAGCGAGCCATCTTTCTATAGTAACGTATGGAGAAGAGGAAGATTTTTACAAAATTAAAGCTATTTTAGAAGACTTGTCGGATGTTTTTGCGCTTCACTTTACTTTTGATCGTGCAAACGAACCGTTTTTACATCCCGGTAGAAGCGCTTACGTCTATGCCGACGGCAACAAGATCGGGTACGTCGGCGAGGTCCATCCGCTGGTTTTGCGTGATCTCGGAGTCGACAGAAGAGTTTATATCGCGGAATTAGATGAGCGCTATCTTGCCGAACACGGCGTCGGTATCAAACCCTATAAGGCGATCTCCAAGTATCAAGCGGTGGAGAGAGACCTTGCTCTCATCGCTCCCATCGATTTGCCCGCTGCCGATATTCTTTCCACAATTGAAAGTGCGGCGGGTGATGTTCTTGAATCCGTCGAGATATTCGACGTCTACGTCGGCGGACAAGTGCCCAAAGGTAAAAAGAGCGTCGCCGTCACTCTGACGATGCGTTTACTCAATAAGACGTTGACCGACGTCGAGGTCAATGCCGCGATCGCCGACGTACTCGGCGCGCTGAACGGAATCGATGTCTCGCTCCGATAAATATATCAGAAAAGCCATCAGTACCCTCTATGTGGGGGATAAAACGAAGTGCCCGATTTCTCCTCGGGCACCTTATTCTGTTTGGAGAACGTACGGCGCGCGTCGGACCGGTGAAAAATATCCTTTTGTCCGTCCTGAGATCCTCGCGCCCGCCACAGTCTCTACCTATAAGACCGCGATATCTTCCGGAGCGGACGCTATCTATTTCGGATATGGGACCCTGAACGCTCGTGCCGGCGCGGAGAACTTTTCCGATCTGCATGAGGTGGTCGATTATTGCCACTTACACGGCGTAAAAGCCTACCTTACGCTAAACGTAATGATCAAAGACTCCGAGATATGCGAGGCGAAAAAGATCATTCTTGAGGCGGAAAAGGCTAAAATAGACGCTTTTATCATCAGTGACCTTTCTTTGGTCAATTTGATTCGTCGCAATTCTTCCGCCGCGATCCACGCCAGTACACAAATGGGGATCCACAATGCTGCCGGAGCCAAGTTTTTGCAAAAGTTGGGTTTTTCCCGCGTTGTTCTGAGTCGCGAGATCACAAAAAAAGAGTTGGTTGATATTCTGGATAACACCGATCTGGAAGTTGAGATATTCGTCCACGGGGCTCTCTGCGTTTCGTTTTCCGGAGCTTGTCTCTTTTCGGCGATGTTGACGGGTAAGAGCGGCAATCGCGGTCGATGTACGCAGCTTTGCCGCAGGCAGTATTCTTGCCTGATTGACGACCAACCTGTTGGGAGTGGATATCTTCTCAGTCCCAAAGACCTCTGTTTAGCAAGTCTATATAAAGAATTTGTCGATCTCAACGTCGATTCGTTGAAGATCGAAGGCAGGCTGAAAGGACCGGAATATGTGGGTGCGGTCACAAAGGCTTATTCCGATCTTCATACAGGCGTTCCTTTTTCCAAAGAAACGGAAGATAATTTGAAAATATGCTTCAATCGCGGCAATTTTACACGCGGTTATTTTGACAACAAGGACGTCATTTATCCTTATTTTGCCAATCATATCGGTCTCCGTTGCGGAAGAGTGAGCAAAGTATTGTCAAAGAATCTTGTCGCTGTCCGTTCGACAAAAGAGCTTTTTGCCGGAGACTTTCTGAAAGTCACGCGCGGTATGGAAGAGATAGGCGGTTTGGAAGTCACTGGAGAAAAGAAAACGGTGGACGGCGAAACATGCTATGTCTGTCACAATCCCCAATACTCGATAGCAAAAGGGGATGTCATAGCCGTCACAAAACGGAAATTCCCCGAGTCGGACGGAAAAAAGAAACTTATAGAAATTGCAGTCCGTTTAGTCGGCGGGGAAGAGATACACCTTATAGCGACCTTTTCGGGAATAGTATTCGATTATTACGGTCAGACGGTCGATCTTGCAAAAACCGCACCCATATCCGAAGAAGACGTCATGAAAGCCTTTGCAAGGACAGGGGACGCCGATTTTGATTTTATCATTTCGACGATCGTCGTTAAAGACGCGTTTTTACCCAAAAAGGCGCTCAATGCCTTGCGACGGACCGTCGTTGAATACTTCAGCGAAAAGATGATCTCGGATTATCGGAGACAGGAGCGTAAAAAAGCGTCCGTCCTGAAGTCTTGTGAAAAAGTACACGGCGATTTTGCGGAGTTCGATTCATTAGAGTCTATTCCCGAGTCCGTAAAGGAAACGATTAAGAATATTGTTTTTTCTCCCAAAGAGATATCTAAAGAGTCCGCGGAGGCGTTTTATAAGGCAGTCAAGACCGATGGGAATATGGTATGGTATAAGCCGCCCGTTTTTATCCCCGCCGACAAACAAAAGTTCGTCGGCGAACTGATAAAATCGTTCGATGGTGCCGTCGCGCAAAATTATTGCGTTATACAAATGTGCATAGAGGAGGATGTTCCTTACGTTGTCGGTTGGGCGATGAACATCGCAAATTGTAAGAATCCTCTCTTGAAGTCCGCCGCGGCGACCGTCTTATCCGTCGAAATGAAGTCGTCGGAAATCAAACGCCTGAACGATTCCGTAGCGGGAGCGCCCCCGCTTGTCTATGGTT
>JAFVAC010000063.1 GCA_017476265.1 Clostridia bacterium | reverse complement strand
GCTGCTACCGACGGTCCCATGCCTCAGACCCGTGAGCACATCCTGCTCGCTCGTCAGGTCGGCGTCCCCTATATCGTCGTCTTCATGAACAAGGTTGACCAAGTTGACGATCCCGAGCTCCTCGACCTCGTCGAGATGGAGATCCGTGAGCTTTTGTCCAGCTACGACTTCCCCGGCGATGAAATCCCCGTCATCCGCGGTTCCGCCCTCAAGGCTATGGAAGCCGCTGCCGCCGGACATGCCGACAGCCCCGACTGCGATTGCATCAGAGAGCTGCTCGATGCTGTCGATAGGTACATCCCCGCTCCCGAAAGAGACACCGACAAGCCCTTCCTTATGCCTGTCGAAGACGTCTTCACCATCACCGGCCGTGGCACGGTCGCTACTGGCAGAGTTGAGCGTGGCGTAGTCAAAGTTCAGGACAAGGTTGAGATCGTCGGTCTTATGGACAAACCCAAAGAGACCACCGTTACCGGCGTCGAGATGTTCCGTAAGCTGCTTGACTTCGCGCAAGCCGGCGACAACATCGGTACCCTCCTCAGAGGTATTGAAAGAAAGGACATCGAGCGTGGACAGGTCCTCGCTAAGCCCGGCACGATCCATCCCCACACCCACTTCAAGAGCGAGGTTTACGTCTTGAAGAAGGAAGAGGGTGGCCGTCATACCCCGTTCTTCAACGGATATCGTCCTCAGTTCTATTTCCGTACCACCGACGTTACCGGTACCATCACCCTCCCCGCAGGCGTTGAGATGGTTATGCCCGGCGACAACGTGTCCATGGAGATCAAACTGATCACCCCGATCGCTATCGAGCAGGGACTTCGCTTCGCTATCCGCGAAGGTGGCAGAACGGTCGGAAGTGGTGTCGTTTCCGCTATTATTGAATAAGCAACGACGCGCATAGCAAGGCTATTAACGCAACAAAAACAAAACGAAGACAGGGGACTGTGTGAGCAGTCCCTTTTCTTATGCAAATTGATCGGCTACGATTTCCAATGGATATATTATACATAATTCCCGATACCTCAATAGTTGCGCTTTCGGGGCCGGAATGGTATACTGAAAAAAGAAAATTCGGAGGTTTGAGATGGAAATAGTCATACCGAGAGGGATAGAGATCGGGCACGCGCAGGATGAATATACCGGTGTGACGGCGATCTTGGCAAAGAATGGTGCCGTCGCGGGTGTGGACGTTCGCGGAGGGGCGCCGGGGACGAGAGAGACCGACTTATTGAAGACGGAAAAGACGGTCGAAAAGATCAACGCTGTCGTCCTTGCCGGCGGATCGGCGTACGGCTTGGCGGCGTCCTGCGGCGTCATGGATTATCTGAAAGAGAACAAGATCGGCTACGCGATGGGAAAAAAGGTCGTCCCCATCGTCTCCGGAGCGGTCATATACGACTTGAACGATAAGGAATACCATTATCCCGATCAAAAAATGGGCTATCTTGCCTGCCAAAATGCCGATAGGGAGCCCTCTTTCGGACAAGTGGGCGCAGGCAAAGGGGCGACCGTGGGCAAACTCCGCGGATTTAAGTACTGCTGCAAGAGTGGGATCGGCGCCTATACCGTCAAAGCGGCGGGGGGGCTTGTCGTCACCGCAATAGTCGTCGTCAATGCCTTCGGGGACGTCGTGGACGAGACTGGCAAGATCATCGCCGGTGCAAAGGGAAAGGATGGTTTTATCGACACCGAAAAGACTTTGGTAGGCGGCGACCTCGGCAAATTGCTCTTCGGCACCAACACGACCATCGGTTGCGTCCTCACCAACGCCAAGATCGACAAACGCGGTGCCAATAAGATCGCATCCGTCGCCCACTACGGGCTCGCACGAAGTATCCGTCCCGTCCACACCGACTACGACGGGGACACCCTCTTTTGTATGTCCACCGCCAAAGTCCCGGTCCTCAACTTCGCCATCCTCCAGTCCGCTGCCGTCCTCGCGGTAGAGAACGCCGTCCGCAACGCCGTCCAAAGCGGTATCGGGTACGATATTCAATACACGGACGAAGAATAACGGCTTGTATAATATGCGCCCTTACGTGTAAAAACGCAAGCGTTTATCGGAAAAATCGGGTATACCACAAAAAACAAATAAGCGCGTTGTGAGGCGAATATCCGTCGAGTCCGCTGCGCAGCCTTTAGGACGACGAGGGGGAGAAAAGGTGTTACACCTTGCTGACTTTCAGGTCCACGTTGACTTTCAAGTTTATATCGCCTATCGTCAGGGCGGCGGTTTGTTTGCCGTATTTGCTGTAAAATCCGTCGAGGACGCCGAAGATATCGGCGTCTTTTTGTCGGAGATCGACAAAAAAGGCTTCTACCTCGTCGGCGATTTGGGATTGGGCGCGCTTGACTTCTTCGTCGGTCATCTGCGTTCGGTCCACGTAGGCGTCGTCGGAGGAGTAGTCCACGATCTCTTTGACGATGGCGTTGATCGACAGGGCGAGATCGACGGTCTTTTTTTCTAAGTCGTAGGAGAACTTCGCTTTCTTGCCGGTGATGAGGCAGACGATCTTTTCCCCATGGTCGCCGACGGATTCCACGACGCCTTTTTTGACCTCGTTCTTCGCCAGATTGAGTGCGCGTGCGCCCGCTTCGCCGTATTCGGCGAGGAAGACGTTCTTTTTCAGGACGTAAAGGCTGTTGGCGGTGAAGACGGACTGCTCGTCGGAGGGGGACTGACCGCTCTCCGATTGTTCGGGGGTGAGGGGCTCTTTTTTCAGGACGGGGATCCAGTTGGTCTGACCGAGGGAGTGGTAGGACACGAGTACATCGCGCAGGGTCTTGATGGGGAGATCGACGTATTCTCCGTGCATACCGACCGCCTTTTGGATATACAGACTCAGATTGCCGCCGAAGGCGGTCGCCGAGGTCATGAAGTCCTCCGCCTTGCCGTCCACGGCAAAGAGGTAGGCGTTCTCGGACAGGTAGTCGTTGGTGATGAGGTAGTTGAGGATGGAATAGAACTGCCGACTTTTTGCCAGTTTTTGGCACAAAAAGACCACGTTGCAGTGGGTGAGGGCGACGGTCGAACCGGACTTTTCACCGATTCGGCTCATAGCGCCGGAGATGGTGGAGGAGGTCGCGGTGACGACCTGTGTGGTCTGCCCGGACGTCTCGCTCGCGGAAGCGGCGTTCAGGATCTGCGCGCTGATCTTGACCGAGGAGTCCCCTTCGAGATCGATCCCGAACCCGACTACCATAGCGCGGGAGGAGAGGGGCTCGCCGGGGAGTTTGTCCCCGACGAACAGAAACAGCAAAATGGCAATGAGCGTGAAGATCCACTTTATTTTACGTCGCATACACCACCTTTTTTTGCTTGTTTTTGTTGCCCAAGAGGGCGAGGAGGACGACGGGGACGACGATCTCTATCCCGACGACGACGTATCGGACGGGGGAGAGGACGAGGGCGAGGATCTCCCGATAGCCGGAAAAGACGAACAGCACCAGTACGCCGATCAGGACGGTCAACAGAAGGAGCCCGACCTCCCGCCGGATCTTCATATACCGAAACCCCTCCCCCATCGCGGAGAACTTCAAAGACACGTTGCCGACGGCGGTCGTGATCCAAAGAAGGGCACTCGGCCAGTCCAAAGAGCCGATCTCGCTGATGACGACGTTGAAGCTGGCGAGGTGCGCGAAGGCGTCGGAGATGAGAAAGGTGGCGCGTCCGTAGCTGGCGACCAGCAGGACGTAACAGAACATAACGGCGCCGACGCAGAGGATGGCGGACAGGACCACGCGGACGTTCTTTTTTTCCTCGATCTTGAAAAACAGCAGGGGAGAGAAGTCAAAGGCGTACAAGAGGTACTTGTCCACGCCAGCAAGGGCGCGGAGCCCGCCGTCTTCCAGTACGGGCGTGAGATACTGCCACGAGAGATTGACTTTGCCGAATAGCAGTCCGAAGAGTACGATCAGGGGCAAGAGCCATACCGACAGTTCGAAGACTCTCCCGACCGCCTTGACGCCTTTGGTCGCAAGATAGAAGACGACGAGCAGGCTCACCGTGACGATGGGCAGGGCGGGGACGTTGTAGACGAGATAGTCGCAGACGTAGAAGTATACTTCCGAAAAAAAGACGACGCTCTTGGTCCCCATGACAAAGTACAAGGGGAGGGATAAAAGAAGATACGCCACCCTACCGTACCGCTCGAAGATCGCGCCGAGCCCGCCCATTTTTACGACGAAAAGCACCAGAAACAGCTGCAAAAATTCGACGGCGGTCACGAGTCCCAGCGCGACGTAGCCGTCCGCGCCGCATTCGGCGTACAACAGCCCGGGGAGATTCGCCATCTTGAAGACGAGCGGGATAAAGAATACGATCACGGCAAGTTGCGTCTTAGTCAGATAGTTCATATGAGCCTACCCAGTTTGGTCTTGTTTTTGAGTTTCAGCGCGGGGGTGCGCCGATAGACGTCGGTCAGATTGTGCATGACCAGGCTCTGTCGCAAGGATTCGTCTTCGATGGGAGCGTAGGGGGACAGATAAGGTACGCCGTAGCAGTCCAAAGAGGTCAGATACGCCACGCAGAGGATGGTGAAAAGGAGGACGCCGAAGATCCCGAACAGTCCTCCCACGACGACGAGGAGCAACCTTAGCACGCTCAGGACCCCCACTTCGTCGGGGATGGTATAGATCCCGATGCCGCTGATCGCCACGACCAGGACGGTCACGCTGGACAGTAGCCCCGCTTTGACGGCGGTCTCTCCGAGGACGATGGCGCCGACGACGGAAAGAGCCATGCCGACGTGTCGGGGCATTCGGACGCTCGCTTCGCCGAGGATCTCGAAAAAGACCAGCGCGATCAGCATCTCCAGCGTCGGGGTGAAAGGGATCCCGGAAGAGGCGTTGAGGATGGTGACCAAAAGTTGAAGGGGGATGATCTGGTATTGATGCGTCTGCACCGAGACGTAGGAAGCGGGCAAGATCAGGGCGAAGAAGAGGGAAAAGATCCGCATCAGGCGCAAAAAGGTCACGCGGGTGTTCCTGTTGTAGTAGTCCTGCGCGACTTGCAGGTCCTCGATCAGAAGAAAGGGCGCCGTGACGGCGATGGGGGACCCGTCCACGAGGATGGCGACCCTCCCGTCGAGGAGTTTGGTGGCGGCCACGTCGGGTTTTTCGGTGTTGCCCAACTGGTTAAAGAGAGAATATGGTCGCTCTTCCAATATTTTTTCCACGGCGGAGCTGTCCACGATCCCGTCGGTGTCCACCGATTGCAAGCGGGACTTGATCTTTTCCACGAGGTCGGGTTTGGCGATCCCCTTGATATACGAGATCGCCACCGTCGTCTCCGAAAATCTGCCGATCTTCAGGGTGCAGAAGACGAGTTTGTTGCTTCTGATCCGTCGGCGGAGCAGGACCATGTTGGTCTTGATATCCTCCACGAACCCCTCCCGGGGCCCCTTGACGACGAGACTTGTGGGCGGCTCGGCGATGGCGCGCACGTTGCCCTTACGCACGCCGAAGACGATGGGATTGGGGGCGGCGGGGGATAGCAGAGCGGCGTCGCCCGCGCCGACGGAGAGGACCGCCGTATCGAAGTCTTCCTCTTTGACCGAGCAACCCGCCGTCACCGCCTTTACGACGGAGGGGAAGTCCGCCGCTCGACCCAAAGAGACGAGAGGGCGCAGGACGGACAAGTCCACTTGCGTCCCGTCCGTCATCGCGTCCAGATAGTACAGGCGCATGGGTTCGGTCTCGGTGGGGATCTCCTTGACGATCAGGTCCGTCGTCCCGAAAAAGGCGTCGAAAAAGCGCCGGCACAGCATAGCGTAGTCTTGTTGCATAGAGAAAAATATTCCCGCAAAAGCCCCTGCTTAAACACACATTTTTTTTCGGTCGCATACTGATGTACTAAGAGGTCCTTGACCGATAATCCTATAGGAGGTACGCATAATGAACTGTTTTGATGGCTTCATGAAAGATAACGGCGGCTGCGGCTGCGGATGCGGCGGCAATATGCTTTGGCTGTTACTTATTCTCTGCTGCTGCGGCAACGCGGGTTCTTGTATCTGCGACGTGCTGCCGTTGTTACTTATCCTGTCCTGCTGCTGCAATAACAAACCTGCCGCGGCTTGCAACTAACCCCCGTTTTTCTCCCGTAGGGCAATTCGCCCTACGGGAGTGAGATAGACTTTCGATCGAAAAAAAATTTCCTGTCGGCGGATTTGCACATTTCCGCCTTGCTTTTTTGTCGTTTTGTTGCTACTATTTCTATATGAAACTTTTATTGATAGAGGGCAACACATCCTACGCGGCGCAAAGGCGCTTGTACGAACGGTTGAAAGAGCAGGACGCTTCCGACGTCAACCACGTCCTTTTGGTCCCCGATCGCTACACCGTCGGCGTGGAGAGAGACCTCGTGACGTATTGCTTCCCCGAAGGTTTCGCCAACGCGGACGTCAACAGTTTTACGCGCTTCGCCGTCAAGACGGTGGGAAAGCGCATCGACGAGTGCCTCACGAAAGAGGGCACCGTGGTCCTACTTCGCAAAGTCCTCAAGCGCACGGACACCAAGTACTATAAAAAACTGTTCGGGTATGGCTTTGCCAAAGAGCTCTTTGCGGCGATCGCCTCCTTGCGGAGCGCGGGCGTCACGGTGGACGACGTTTTGCGCGAGGCGGATCTGACCCCCGGGGTCCTCGGGGACAAACTCCACGACATCGCCTTGGTGGAAAAGGGGTACGAGGAGGAGATAGCGGGCAGATTCACCGATACGGTGACCCGGATCGACGCGCTGGAAGAGTACTTGAAGAGCGCCGACCTCTCTTTGACGCACTTCTACGTCCTCGGATTCAATATCTATTCCGGTCAGCAACTCCGCATTTTGCGAACGCTGGCAAAAAACGCCGCGTCTTTGACGGTGACGGCGGTCGCTTTGCGCGGGTGCGAGCCCTGCCCCGGCGGACAGGCGGAGCGTCTTTTGGACGATTGCGCCGCCGAAGGCGTCCCGACCGAACGGGAAGAAGTCTTCGAGCGGGTCAAAGAGGACGTGGAGTATCTTCGGATCGGCATGTTCAATCCGCGCGCAAAAAAAAGACCCGTCGATTGCTCCGTGACCCTCTTCCGGGAAGAGAGCCCGTATGAAGAGATCGCGGCGACGGCGCGGGAGATCCGCTATCTTGTCCGGAAAGAGGGCTACCGCTACAAGGACTTTGCCGTCGTCGTAAACGACGAAAGGTATTTGCCGATCTTGCGGGAGACGTTCGATCGGTGCGCCGTCCCCAACTTTATCGACGAGGGATACCCCGTCTGCGACGGACTCGCGGCAAGGTACGTCTTCGGTCTCCTCGAGGCGGCGGAGTATGTGCGGGAGGGCGCGGTCTATAAGCTCGCCCGGCATCCCTATTTCGGGTTGAAGACGGAAGACGCGGAGGCGTTTGTCCGATATTGTAAACAATTCGGCGTCCGTTATCGCCGCTTTGCGGAGCCCTTTTTCGTAGGGGACTTCGAGCAAGCGGAGTCGGTCCGCGCCGTCATAGACGCGGTCGTGTCGAGCGTGCCCAAAGAGGGGACTGCCGCCGAATACGCCGCCTTTTTCACCTCTCTTCTGACCGCGCCTCTTGCCGAATCGGAGGAAAAAAAGTTCGCCTCCTCTACGGACGAGAGGCTTCGCGCCGCCGCCGACCGAGAGCCGGTGCTGCGTTTTCTTGCCGAGTTCGCCGCACTTGCAGGGGAGGAGAAGTTCGGTTGTTTCGACTACGCGTCCACGCTCAGGTCGGCGCTGTCGGATATGAAGACCGTCCTTGCGCCCGACGTGTATGACGCCGTCTTTGTCGGCGGGACCGAGGAGAGCCGTTTCGACGGCGCCAAGGTGGGATTCTTTTTGGGGTGTACCGACGAGTCTTTCCCGAAAAAGTCGGGCGACGGACTCATCTTCAGCGCTTACGACAACGAGGCGTTGCGCCATAGGGATATGAAAGTTTTTCCCTCCCCCGTGGAGAGGAACGCGCTGGAGCGTTTTTTGATACGCGACGTGATGAGCCGTTTTTCCGATCGGATGTACTTCGGTTGCGCCGAGACCGATCTCGACGGGAGCGAACAAGTCCCGGGCGACGGTATGAATGAGATAGCCTATCTCTCCGGCAAAAGGACCGTTCGTCTCGCGGAGAGTCGGGATCTCGACGAAAAAGAGCGACTTTTGTATCGTCTCGCTAGCGAAAAGAACGCTCTCTACGAATACCTGACCGGGGATCTAGGACCGGCAAAGGACAGCGTCAGGGCGTACCTTGAAAGGAAAGGTCTCTTGGCTGAGAGGGCGGACCAAGAGGACTACGTCCCGGTCTTCGAGCGGGACGAAGAAGGGAGAGCCAAGACCAGCGTGAGCCGTCTGGAGACCTATTTTACCTGTCCCTTCCGCTACTTTATGCGATACGGCGTCGGGGTCCAACCGGAGGAGGACTCCACCCTGAAAGTCAACGTCGTCGGCACCGCTGTCCACAACATACTGGAGGACTTTTTCAAGCAAAACGCCGCAAAGATCGATCAAAAAGAGGACTTTTCGGCGGAAATCGAACAGGCGATACGAAAAGAATTCGTTAAAAGCGACTACGATATCTATCGGGAGGACGTCCTTGCGTCGTATCTGATCAACGAACTGAAAAAGGAGTGCCGGTACAGCCTGCCCGTTCTCATAGACAATATGAGACATTCCAAGTTCCGTCCGATGGGCTATGAAGTGGCGTTTGGGTACCGAAAAGATGACGATTTGATACTCCTGAAGACGAATAACGAGACTTTCAAAGTGGTCGGAAAGGTAGACCGCGTGGACGAGTACGATCACAAGGTCGTCATCGTGGACTACAAGACGGGGAGTGTAGAGCCGACTCTGTCCGACGTGTATTACGGCAAAAAGATCCAGCTGTACGTCTACCTGAAGCACTTTATGGACGCGGGCTACGAGCCGGCGGGGGTGTTCTATCTGCCGATCGGCGGGACCAACGTCTCCAAAGGTCGGTCTTATGCGATGACCGGGCAGATGGTGAGAGACTTCGGGATCTATCGCGCGCTGGACGACCGTGTGGACCGGGTCGAAGGGACCCGCTTTAAGAGCCAAGCCATGGATATCGGCGCGCAAAAGGTCCAAGGGGAGTGGAAGATCTACTCCGGCAGTAAAAACGCGTTGGAAAAGGACGCCTTTTATGCGGTCGTCGAGTATGTGCAAAAGTTGTGTCAAGGGGCTCTGACGGAGATCCTCGACGGCTACGCGGAGAAGAAGCCGTTCGACGAAAAGGACTGCGAGTGGTGCGACTACAGGCGGCTCTGCGGCAAGGTCCCCGCCCGTTCGGTATCGGGGACGGTGAGCGCGGAGACTTTTTCGATGAAGGATGGCGATCAAAGGGGGACGGAAGAGGATGTTTGACGACAGCAAGTTTAACGAAGGGCAAAGACAAGCCCTTTACGCCGACGGCAACGTACTCGTCAGCGCCTCCGCCGGCAGCGGCAAGACGACCGTCCTGACCGAGAGGATCATGAGACTCATCGCCGACGGGCACGACGTGAGACGGATCGCCGTGATGACCTTCTCCCGGGCGGCGGCGGCGGAGATGAAGAGCCGTATCGTAAAAAAACTGTACGATCTGATGCGGGAGGGGACGTACCCGGAGATCTACGCGCAGTTGGAGAATTTCCCCTTTGCCTCCATCGGGACCATCGACGGATTCTGCTACGCGCTGGTAAAAAAGTATTTTGCCGTCGTAGGAGCGGACCCCGCGGCAAGTCCGCTGGAGCCCGAGGAAGGCGACAGGATGCTTTCGGAGAGCTTCGATATCGCTTGCGAAGAAGTGTTGCGGAGCGGCGACGAGCGTTTTGTCCGCTTCGCCGAGCGGTACGCCGGGACGAGGAGACTGGACGAAGTGAAGAGGCTTGTGACGGCGTTAAGGACCTTCTTGTCGGTCCAGCCCGAACCGGAAGCGGTCCTGGCGCTCGACGCCGAGCGACTGTGCGGAGAGTACTTCCTTACTTACGTCAAAAAGAGGATCGCCAAGGTCGCGGAGTCCCTTGCCGCTTTGTCGCCGTCGGCGGAACGGATCGGGGACAACGAGAAGGAGACGGTGGACAGGATGCGCCGGAACCTTGCGCTTTTAGCCGAAGTCGATAGCGTGGAGGAGCTTTTCTCCCGCTCGTCCTTTTTGGTCGCCGAGTCGGTCACAAGGAAGCAAAAAGACCGCACGGGTGCGCCTATCGAACCGTGGATAAAAGAGGAGTACAAGGTGGCGTTTGCCGAGTACAAGGGACTGAAACAGACGCTGGACGACTATGCCGGAGCCTATTTGGACGACTACGGCAAGAGGTACGCCGCGCTGGACGCCGCCGTGCTGAAGCGGCTGACCGAGCGCACGGAAGAACTGTACGCGGAGAAAAAGAAGCGCGCCGGCAAGTTGGATTTCGTCGATATGTCCCGGCTGGCGAGGGAGATCCTGATCAAAAACGAGTCCGTCGCAAAAGAGGTGCGGGAGTCCTACGACTACATCTTCGTGGACGAGTATCAGGACACCAACTATCTGCAGGAAGAGTTGTTTTCCCTTCTGTCCGACGGGAACAACGTCTACGTCGTCGGCGACGTCAAACAGTCCATCTATCACTTCCGCTCCGCCGAGCCGCAGATCTTCGTCAACAGAAAAAACGACTTCGAGGTCTTTGGGACGGGGACGAACGTGTATATGAACGACAACTACCGCTCCCACCCCGACGTATTGCGTTTCGTAAACGAATTCTGCTCCGAGGTGATGACGGAGGAATTCTGTCAAGTGGACTACCGCAGGGACGATCTTATGAAGGCGGGAGGGACGTTCCTCCCCGACGAGGACGCCGTGCGCGTCTACCTGTACGACAAGGAGGAAAAGCCCTGCGCTTGCGGCGTATACAGTGTGCGCGACGGGGAGACGGAAGGCGACGACGATCTCGAGACCGCCCTCGTTTGCGATCTCGTCCGACAAGAGCTGGGCGCAGAGGTGTACGACGCCAAAGAAAAGACGTTTTTCCGCGTCGGATATAAGGACGTAGCGGTCCTGACGGGCACCAACAAGCGCTGCGCCGAGATCGCGGCGGCGCTGTCGAGTCGCGGCATACCGGCGTCCGTCGCCGACGGAGACGACGGGGTCTATGCCCCAAGAGAACTGTTGGTGGACTTTTTGCGGCTGTCCGTCGGATCCGAAGACGTCGCTTTGGTCAACGCGGCGCTCAGCGGAATGTTCGGTCTGACGAAAAAAGAACTCGTTTTGATCCGCGCAAATTCTCCAAAAACATCACTTTCGGTTGCCCTATCTCTTTATGATGGGGACCCGATCATCAAAGAAAAGGTCATTTCCCTTTTGCAATATCTGACCGGACTGAAAGAGGAGGCGAGGTATCGCCGTGCGTCCGAAGTGATGCAAAAGGTCCTCTCCGACGGTCTGGACGCCTGTCTGACCGCCCTCGGCGGGGACGCGGTGACGAGAGTAAGAAGATTCGTGTCCGACGCGTCCGGGCTGGAGTGCGACGTCGATATAGGGGACTTTTTGGAGTACTATGACGCCTCCTACAAGGGGGACAAGCCCATTTTGCGCGAGGACAGCGTGACGGTGATGACGGTACACAAGTCCAAGGGACTGGAGTTTCCCATCGTGGTGATCCCGTCGATCCACAAAAAGAGAGTGGGGACCGGGGACCGGAGTACGAAACTTTATGCCGACAGAGACCTCGGGATCGCGCTCAAGAGCGCCGACTTCGAGAGCGGCAAGTCGAGCGACAACTTCGCCACCAAAGTCATTCGACTGAAAAAGAACGCCGAAGAGCGGCGGGAGATGGCGCGGTGCGCCTACGTCGCTTTCACCCGGGCAAAGAATCGTCTTTTAATCGTGGGAGAGAGGGGCAAGGCGTGTACGGACGTCGACGCGGCGGCGTCTTTCCGCGATCTGATGAGTTACGCTTTGGAGAGGAACCCCACGTTGCGGCGGTATGAGCGGGCGATCCCCGACTTTGCCGCGCCCGAGGAAGAAAAAGTGGCGGAAAAGACCGCCGGGATCGACTTGATCGACCCTGACTTTGCATACCCGTTCGAGCGCGCCACGACCGCCCCCGCCAAGACGACCGTGAGCGAACTGATGCAAAAGGAAGACGGTGCCGTCCGACGGTTCGACCCGGAGGGAGGAAAGGGCGAAGCGGAAGTGGGCACGGCGTACCACCTCGTATTGCAGAAAATCCCCCTGCCTGCATCGGACGAGGAAAAGATACGGGCTTGCGTCGCGGAGCTGGTGGAAAACAAGGAGATAGACGTCGCCGTCGCCGAACGCTTGTCTACGAAAAAAATATACGATCTTTTGCAGACGGATATCATGCAAAAAGCCGCAAAAAGCCGCATTTTGCGGGAGCAACCTTTCGTTATGCCCTTGCGGTCCGATCACGCTTTGACCCTCGTACAAGGGGTGATCGATTTGCTCGTTTTCGAGGAAGACGGCGTGACGGTGGTCGATTACAAAGCCAGCGGCAAGGACAAAGACGCGCTGGTCGGGACGTACGCCGGGCAGCTCGATCTGTACGCGAGAGCTGCCAGAGGGATCTTCGGCGTCCGCGTGAAAGAGAAGGTCCTTCTGAACGTCCTCCGCGGATACGAAGTGAGATTATAGGCGCGTTCGCGTGCGTTTGCGCCTGTATTTTCATAAATATTTAATAAAATTTGAAATTAGTCTTGCATTCGCGCTTTTTTATGCTATAATAGTTAGGAAAAGTATGTTACAGGGAGATTACGCACAATGCAAGAATTTTTCAACACCGTAAAAGAATCCTTGAACGGCTTCTTGTCGGACGTCACTCTCGACCTGAAACTCGCCGCGATCGGCGCGATTTTGGTCGTGATAGCGTTCTTGATCGCGTGGGCGATCTCCGCCGGGAGCAAGATGAAGTCCCTCCGGAAGAGAATTTTGTCCGCCATCAAACGGCTCAACGAAGTCGAAAGAATCGACGAAGGCAACGTGGACCTCGTGTACGCCGAGCTGAAGAATCTGCCTGAAGGCGTCACCAAAGGCTGGGGCAATTTTATGGCGCAGCGCAACGATTATCCCTCCAACTTCATCAGCAAGGCCGAGTCTTTGGGCGAAAACAAGTACAGCGGCAAAAACACCGCCGGCAAGGTCTTCTTCGCCGTGGTGAGCGCCATCGTGTGGGCGCTCGTCGCCGTGACCGCTTCTTTTATCTGCCAGGACGCCGATTTCGCGGTGCAAGCCTTCGAGGATACCTTGGTCGCCAGCATCTTGTGCGCGGTCTTGATCCCCGTAGCGGTTTTCGTGATATTCTGGTTCGTGCTCGTCGCCATCTACAATGCCCAACGCAAGCGCGTCGAGCTTAACTTTTCCAGTTTTCTCGACCTTTTGGACGAAAAGGTCCTGATCGCGCCGATCGAAGAGGAGCCCTACAGACAGGACGACCTCGAGGACGTCGCCAAACAGGTGGACGAACTCACCGACGGCAGAATGGAAGACGAAGGGGAAGAGACCTTGACCATGCCGGAGCCGGTCGAGGAAGAAGTGGTCGAAGAACCCGTCGAAGAAGAGCCGGTCGAAGAGGCTCCCGTCGAGGAAGAAGCTCCCGCGGAAGAGGAACCCGCGCCTTTGACGCGCGAGGAAGAGGAGCGGTATCTGTCCATCCTCAACGTGGTAGTGGACGAAGCCATCGCCGATCCCACCACGACCAAAGAGGATATGGAAGAGATAGCGGTGCTGATCGCCACCGCCAAGGAAGAGGGCTTCCGCGAAGAGGAAGACCAAGCCATCCTGGAGGAGTGCTTGTACAAGCTCGCCGACGTTTACTTCGCCGCGTAGTCCTCTGTTTTCGGGATACAATGAGACGTAAAGTGGGTGACGGCGGTCGCCCATTTTCGTCGAGAACATACAAAAACAAAAGCAAAAGACCAATTTTTTCGGAGTGACCCTATGGCAAATAATTTTATTGAAAGCATCGTCGAAAACGACTTGGAAAACGGCGTCCACAAGAGTATCGTGACCCGCTTCCCGCCCGAGCCCAACGGCTACTTGCACGTCGGACACGCAAAGAGCCTTTGCATCAACTTCGGCATCAAAGAAAAATATGGCGGTAAGTGCAATCTGCGTTTTGACGATACCAACCCCACAAAAGAGGACGTGGAGTACGTGGACAGCATCAAAGAGGACATTCGCTGGCTGGGCTTTTCCTGGGACAACGAGTGCTTTGCCTCCGACTATTTCGAGCAGACCTACGAGTGCGCCGTCCGACTGATCGAAAAGGGACTTGCGTACGTCTGCGACTACACCGCCGACGAGATCCGCGCCACGCGCGGCACGTTGACCGAGCCGGGGACGGAGAGCCCGTGGAGGAACCGTTCGATCGAAGAAAACCTCCGACTCTTTGCGGAAATGCGGGAGGGCAAATATCCCGACGGGAGCAAGTGCCTCCGCGCCAAGATCGACATGTCGAGCAGCAACGTCAATATGCGCGACCCGGTCATCTACCGGATCTTGCGGGCGCACCATCATCACACCGGCGACGCGTGGGTGATCTACCCGTGCTACGACTTCGCCCATCCGATCGGGGACGCCATCGAAGGCGTCACGCACTCCATCTGCACGTTGGAGTTCGAGGACCACAGACCTTTGTACGACTGGGTGGTCAAAAACTGCGACTTCAGCAATCCTCCGCATCAGTACGAGTTCGCCCGGCTGAACATCAAAAACACCATCATGAGCAAGCGGTATTTGAAAAAACTGGTGGACACCGGCGTGGTGGACGGCTGGGACGATCCCCGTATGCCGACCCTTTCGGGCATGCGCAGGAGAGGGTACCCCGCCGAGGCGATCAAAAACTTTTGCGCGGCGGTAGGCGTCGCCAAAGCCAACAGCGAAGTGGACCCCGCCCTTCTGGAGCATTGCGTTCGGGACTATCTCAACGCGCACGCCGATCGCGCCATGGTGGTGGAGGACCCTCTGAAAGTCGTGTTGGTCAATCTGCCCGAGCGGGAAAGTATAGAACTGATCGACAATCAAAACGACCCCGAGTCCGGGACGCATACCGCGCCGCTCGGACGGGAGATATACATCGAGAGGGGGGACTTCGCCGTAGTGCCTCCGCCCAAATATCACCGACTGGTCCCCGGCGGCATAGTCCGTCTGAAGGGGGCGTATATCATCAAGTACGTCTCGCACGAAGCCGACGTGGACGGCAAAGTCACGCAGGTCAACTGCGAGATCATTCCCGACAGCAAGCAGGGCGGCGTCAACGCGGGCATAAAGGTCAAAGGCGTCGTGCAGTGGGTGGACGCGGAGTACGGCGTTCCTGTCGTGCTGAACAAGTACGAGAGCCTGCTTTTGGACGAAACCGAGGAAGTGAAGGACTTCGACAAGCGCGCCAATCCGAATTCGCTTACCGTCGTCAAGGGCGGGTTCGCCGAGCCGTGGCTGGCGCAAAAAGAGGAGGGAGATACCTTCCAGTTTATGCGCGCGGCGTACTACAAACTCGCCGAAAAGCGCCCGGAAGGGATCCTGTTCTATCGGATCGTGGACTTGAAGGACACCTTCAACAAGTAGTTTTTTCATAAAAAAGTACGGTTTTTTTCGATGTTTTTGCGAGCGAGGGCGTTCTTCGGCGGAAAAATCAGGAAAAATCAGAAAATGTGAAAAAAGCTATTGAAAAAAAAATCGTTTACTTATATAATATTTACATATATGGGATTTTGCGCCCCAGTGCGCCCTTAAGCGCGTAAGCGAAGGAGAGTAAAAATGGCAGACGAGAACAAAATGGAAAACACCGCGGAACAGACCCCGGCAGAACGCACTCTCAAGATGGATCAGTTGAGTTATATCTGCGAGTATTGCGGCAAGGTCAACGGCATCTCTTCGGCGAGTTGCGTTCGGTGTGGAAAGCGCCGTCCGCGCAGCGAGTATCTCAAAGCGATGGAGCGTTTGGAGCAGGCAAGGAGCGCGCAGGAAAAATCCGCCGCCGAAAGCAACGAAGCCGCGGACAACCGTGAAGAGGAGATCGAGAAAGAGGTCGAACGTCGCGTAGCCGAGCGTCTAGCCGAAGAGCGCGCGCAGATCCAAGCGCAGTCCGACGTGAAAAAGGAGCAGGAGATCGAGGAGATCAAAAAGTCCACCGCTCGTGACGCGGTCCTCCGCGTCGTCGCCGCCGAAAACGCCGCCGACGAAAGAGTCAACGAGGTCGAGTCCCGCACGGAAGAACTCTTGCGTGAAAAGAATAAGGAACTGGACGAATACATCGCCACCGAAAGAGAGCGCGCTCTAAACGCCGCCGCCGAAAGAGTGGTCGCGGAGCGTGCCGGTATAGAGCAAGCCGCCAACGAGAAGATCGAGCAAAACCGCGAGGCGACCGAACGGTACGCCGCCGAAAAGATCATCTCCGAGCGGGACGAAGCGGAACGCATCGCCGCCCGTCAAGCGGTCTTGCAGATCATCTCCGCAGAGCAGATCGCCGATGAAAAGTTGCGCCTGTCCAAAAACGCCATCCACCAAGCCGCCGTCGAGCGCATCGTGGAAGAGCGCATTCTGGCGGACAAAGAAGCGGCTACTCGTTACGCCGCCGAAAAGCAAGCCATCGAGCGTGCCGCAGACGAGCGGATCAAGGCGGAGAGAGAGGCTGCGCGCCGTCTTATCGAGAGCCGTTATTATCAGCAACCGGGCTACGGCTATCCGCAGCAAGGCTACGGCTATCAACAGCCCTTTGCCGTCGTGCCGTACGTCAACGCCAATCAGCCGGTCTATCAGTACAATCCGACGCGCACCGTCTACAAGTTCGTGCCCGATCAGCCGGTCGAACAATCGACCACCCAGATCAATCAGCTCCCCCCGCCCCAAGCGGCGCCCGAGAGCTTCGACGGCAAAAAGCGCAAAAAGAGAAGAAGATAATCTTATCCATATATAAAAACGAGAGCTTGCGCCGATGATCGGCGCAAGTGCGATTTTTTCTCCCATCGGAGGTGCCAATGGCAAAGAAGAACAAGAACGTAAATCCCGAACCGCCCAAAAAGTCGATCAACGAGATGACCGACAGCGAGTTCATCACCTACGCCGATTATCTCTCCAGTCCGTATTATCGCGCCTATGTGAACGCGCGTGTTCGTGCGGAGGCGGGCGTTCAGTCCGAGCGGGGAGCGGGTTATGGCGGTTTCGTCGGAGCGCCTGTCGCCCCTGCCGTCGTCCCCAAAAACAGACGCGCCAAAAAGAGAGGCTTTTTCCTCTTTTTGATCATGCTCATTATGCTTTTGACGGTGGCGATCGCCGTGACGTACTTTTTGAATATTGCGACGATCGATCAATATGTCTCCCTCTACAAGATCCCGGACGGCAAAGAGATCGAAGTGGTGGACGAGGAGACCGAAGAGGTGACGACGGAGATCGTGGACGCCTACGTCGCATTGACCGACGCTCCTGTAGGGATGGTCAAAAATTTCGTCTCCGATCTGAGCCTCGAGAGCGAGTACTATAATAACTTTATCGACGGCAAGTTGGACGACGCCGAAGCGATGAAAAAGATAGCCGTGTTCGCCGTGCCGGTCGCCGCGGTCGTCATCATCGTGTGCGCCGTCATCGGACTGATCAAGGCTCTTGTCGCGCTCTTCTCCCGCAAGAAGTCGGACGGCTACTACAAGAAAGTCCGCTTCGGATTTTTGGCGATCCTGATGTTTTTGTGCGGGCTGGTGCTCGCCGTCGGAGGACTGTATGTGTCCGGGCTCGGGTTCGAGGGAGCGATAGACTTTTTGACGCTGAAGTCCGAAGTGATGCAAGCGGGCTACGGTTTGTACGCTATGATCGGACTGCCGATACTGACCTTTATCTTCACTTGCGTGGCGTATAAAAAGATCAAAAAGTAGGAGGTCCCCGTGGCGAAGAAGAAACAGCAACAACAACCGGTCGCGCCCGTCGTTCCGCCTCGTCGCATTCGCGTTAAGATGGTCGTCGTCAATCCGACCGGCAAACCGGTGCCCGTCGCCAAGGCGGTCAAAGATTATATCGGCAATGCAAGAATAGCCGCGCCCATCGCGCAGCCCTCTCTCGTCGTCAACAACGTGAGGAGGAGTGATGATGAAGAAGACGATTTCGACTTCTGACGGTTTGCATAGCAAGGCGTTTTACGCAACAAAAACCGAGCTGTTTTAGGCTTGGTTTTTTTACGTTCCAATCTTTACGCGCAAGAAAAGAACGCTAAAGTTCGGCAGGGGCACTATCGTCATGTTGCAATTTGCCCTATGGGCAAACTGCAAATTTGCCACCGGCAAATCTGATGAGGGAAGATCGAACCTAAAACCCGTATTACTCTATACGCGTGGATAAAATTCGATACGGTATCGCAAAGTGCGAATGCGAGGGACGAATAAACCAAAAACTCGTATCGGCATATACGCATAGACAAAACCGAACAATGAATTGGAAACTACGAGTGGCGAAGTCGAAATATCTCCGGGA
Organism: Clostridia bacterium; assembly: GCA_017476265.1. Lineage (GTDB taxonomy): Bacteria > Bacillota > Clostridia > Christensenellales > DTU072 > CAG-1782. Next base: position 13,396 of record JAFVAC010000063.1, on the reverse strand, counting down.
CGCTTCTACGCGCTCGTTTAGTCGGGATGACGATAACGAAGCAGTGCGCAAGTATTCGGCGTTTGGTGCAAATTGGTAAAAAGTTTTTTAGGTTTATCTATTGATATTTTTTTACGCGTATGTTAATATATACCATATAGTATTATCTATTAGTATGTATAGTCGGGCATTCTCGACGAACGGGTAGGTAAAATGGCGAAAAATTATAGCAAAAAAACGGCTAAAGCGGAGCAAAGGGCTGCGGCGCGCAGAGCGCGCGGGGCGCAACTTGCCGAACGGCAGAATTACGCCAAAGATAACAACTCTTTCCGCAGAAAAGTCGAAGCCATCAACGGCAGAGGAGGCATTGACACCTACTACTACCGTCTTCCCAATGACGAAAAGCAGCGCGGAAAAGATTACTTCTTCGTAATGCGCAAGTTCGTCTGTTTCCTTATGTTTTTGTTCTTGCTCGTGACGATCGCGTATTTCGTTTTGAGCTATTTGCAGTTCTCTTTCTTGCCTGAAAATCTGAAAGGGTACGGTGCGCTCTTTGTGGAGACCGAAGCCAAGGTTGTCGAAGAAGAAGGCGACGGTGAAGGCGAAGAGGGTGAAGAGGAGGAGTCCGGCGAAAACGCGGACTACTTCGGTCTGTATGCCGACGGAGAGGAAGAAGAAGAGGGCGAAGAAGGCGACGAAGAGGGGGAAGACGGCGAAGAGACCGCCGCGGAATCCCCGTTTCTTGCTACCTACAATGCGCTCGATCCGGTCTTCGGTGCGATCAAGTACTGGTCCAACAGACTTCTGAACCAGGAGATCAACCTCGGAGACAGCCCCATGTATGACTCGATGATAGCGTTGTACGAGACGGGAATGACCGACTCTATCGCGCCCTATATCATTTTGGTCATGCCGCTCGCCATCCTCATCTACATCATCATCGCGTTGGTGCTATTGATCAAAGCGTTCTTGGGGATGTTCGGAAAACGGATCTTCAAAGGGTTCGGGATAGGCGCCATACTGATGCTCCTGTGCGGAGTGGTCGTGGCGTTCGGACTGCTGGCGTATCTTGCCGGCGTGGACGGCGCGCTTGATTTCGGCGGCATCGTCAACGTGCTCATCGGCGTGTTCACCGGGGTGGGCGGTTTGGTCGGCGGATACGGATTGCTCGCAGTGCTCGGTCTGCCGCTGATCGTATTGATACTGAGTATGTTCGCGCGGAAGAAGATCCCCTACAGCATCTTCGATACATACGGCGAATAGGAGGCTATTATGGCAAGGAAAAACAAAAAGGCGCAGGCGCAAGCCGCTCCCGTCCAACAGGTATCGCAAAGGACGCAAATGCCCCCTATGGGCGCAATGCCCGGCGGATATCCGTACCCCGTCGCTCCGGCGTCCCAGTTCGTTCAGCTGCCCCCTATCGTACAGCCGATCGTGATGGTGCCGTTCGCCAGCCAGCAGCAACCTCTGGCGACCTTCGACGAAGACGACGACGATTTTGACTTTTAAGAGGGTGCGATGACCAAGCCCCCCAAAAAGGATTCGCCTAAGACGAGCGTATCGCCGTCGAGCGGTTATCTTTTGTACGGAAGAGGCAGTCGGGAGGACTACGAGCGAGAGGTCCAACGCGTCAAGGCGGAACTTCGGGCGCAACTGTACGCTTCCGAAGACGACGGGCGCAAGGACGCGCGTCCGAGCGAAAAGAAAAGCGATCGGACGGATAAGAAGAGACTGAATATCGCCGCGATATTTATATTCGCGTCGGCGGTATTGAGCATATTGGTCGCGGCAGTATACGCGATCTTGGTCAAGACGGGCGCGGACGTCGGCGGACGTGACGTGGTGGCGATGATAGTCGCTTTCGCCAAGAGTTTGTCCGATATTGTGCCGGACGTAGCCTTCGGGTGCGGACTGTGCGCGATCGTGGCGACGGTGTTCTGCTTGACTTGCTTGATCGGAGCGGCGGTCTCCGTCAAGCGCGACCGGGTCGGCAAGCTGATGCTGACGGGTACGGTCCTATGGACGGCGGCGCTTTTGGCGCTCACCGTGCTGGAGGTGGTCCGTTCGACCGTCGTGCCGATAGAAGTGGTATTACTGTTGATATTTGCGGCGATCGCGTTGCTTTGTGCGGCGATCGGCGGAAAGAAAAAGGGAGGTAAATAGTGGCTGATTTTTACGGCTCTAAAAACGGAGAGAGCTTTTGGCCGGACGCGAGAGTTGCGCCCGCGCCTCCGATGCCGGAAATAAAACCCGAGCCCGCTCCCGCGCCTGCCGCTACGCAAAACACCACCGCGGTACAGCCTCTGGTCATCGTCCCGTATGTGAGCCAGATGCAACCTCTGTACCAATACACGCCCGAAGCGATGCGCGCGATGTACGGAAACAACGTCAACGAGAAGGCGTTTTTGGACGATCTTGACTCTTACGACGCCTATGACGAAGCCCCCGTTGCCGCGCCTGTCGCAAAAAAGCGCAGCCGTGCCAATGCGATGGCGATCGTAGGGTTGTTGCTCGGGCTCGTCACCGTAGCCTTTATGGTGCTCGGCTATTTCGGCTTTTTGCCGGCGGCGATATTGCCCTACCTGTGCATTTACGGGGACGCAACCGTCGCCAACGTGATCATGACCGACCTCATCGAGTCGATCATGAACATACCGCCGTTTGTGTTTATGGAGATCCTGGTCCCGGGTGCCATAGCGCTTTCGGTGCTGTTTACGGTGATCACGCTGTTGACCAATCTCTTTTCGGTCGCGGCGAGGAGATATCCCATCTTCGGCAAAGTGACGGCTTGGCTCGCCTTTATATTTGCGGCGGTCGCGGTCGTGTACTTGTTTATTGCGGCGAGAGCGGACGTCCAAATAGGCGCGTACGTCCTTGTCGGATTGACATTGATCATAGCAATCTTCTGCACCGCGGGGCGCAGAAAATAACAGAGGTGACGGAATGAAAAAGGAGAAAAAGATAGCTTTGTACACGGGCAAGGGTCCCGATGGCTCCGAGTACTTTTACTTCTGCCCGAAGTGCAAGACGAAAAACGATCTCAACCAGCCTTACTGCACGTATTGCGGCAAGAAGCGTCCCCGTGACGCTTACGAAAACGCGCACGTCGAGCGTGGCGTTCTGCAACAACAGCAAGTCGCGCCCGTCTACGGTATGGACATCGACCGCACCGTCCGGAACGCGTATCCCACGCCTGTGAATCCCGCTTTTGCCGTGCCGATGCCGACCAATGGGAATTACGACGCCGAGAACTATATGCGCAACACCGCGCTGGGACTGCCGACCTACTATCAGACCGACGAGTACGGCAGGGTCTATAAGGCGAAGGTGAGCTACGGCGCAATGCCTTGCTCGGCACCCGTCCCCGTCGCCACTCCGGCAAAGACGGTCCAAAACCCGACCATCAACGTCAACTTGAAATAAACGACAACAGTAACCGCAAAAAAGGAGATATGAACAATGGATAATCCGTATCAGCTCAACAACGCGGGCTTGCAGGAACACGAGGGCTACCTGAACGGTCAACACGGCAAGTGGGTCCCCGTAGATCCGGAGAGCGTGCCTTTCCCGGTGAGTAACGACCCCGCCAATCCGACCATGGACGGGACGGGCTCTTTCTACTACGCGCAGGGAGGCGAGCCGCAGGCGCAACAGCAACCGGCCCCCATGGGCGGACCCGCGCCCATCGCCGCCAATCAGATGAACGCGATCCCGACGCCCAGCAGCATCGTGCAGTTGCCGCCGATCGTCCAGCCCATCGCTTTGGTGCCCTTCGCGTCCCAGAGTCAACCGCTGGTCCAGTACGACGCCAACTATCGTGAGGAGATCCCCAAGACCAATCTCGAGCCCATCTATATGGCTAAGCCGTATTCCGGGTTGAGCGTACTGTGCATTCTGCTCGCAGTCGTCGCCGCGGTCATTATGTGCCTGCTCTCTTGCGTCAAGATCCCCGATTTCGACGCTTCCGCGACCGGATTGGATACGATATTCGGACTCGTCGCCCTCTTCGGCGTGACCGGTCTGACCAGTGCCTATTACGACAATTTCCTCTCCATAGTCGCGCCCGACGGCTTTTCCGGCATTTCCGGAGACGGTATCATCGGTGTGATCATTCCGATCCTGTACGCTCTTGCGCTCGTGTGTGCCGTCATCGCCGTCATCTATTATTTGGTCAAGTTGGGCAGACGGAAGTCCCCGAGAGGTTTCTTTATCTTCTCCCTGCTCGGACTGATCTTCGCCGTGGTCGCCATCGTGCTGATGATCATTGTCGAACAGCTCAATTTCGCCATCGGAGCCATCGTCGTGGCGGTGCTGTTCCTGATCCTCCTCATCGTCCCGTTCTTCGCCAAGAAGGGTGCGCAGGTGGTGGACTACAGCGCCAGCAAACGTCTCTACAGCTCCGAAAACTAATCGGAGGTATCTATTATGATTTTTGACAACGTAAAACGGCTCGTAGCCGAACAGCTTATGATCGACGAGAGTGAGATCACGCTCGAGACCGACTTCATCGCCGACCTCAGCGCCGACAGTTTGGACCTTGTCCAACTCCTCATCTTGCTCGAAAAGGAGTACGGCATCTCCTTCACCGACGACGAGATCAAGTCCGTCAAGACGGTGGGCGACGTCGTAGCTTTCATCGAGAAAAACAAGAAATAAGATTATCCATAACTATTAAGCAAAGGAAAACGACCTCGCCAATTCGACGGGGTCGTTTTATATGTGGTGTATTGTTCGGTTTTTAGCATTAGCAAAAAGAAGAAATATACTTTTTGTAATCATTCAGACAATCAACGAAAGTATGCGCAATCTCTCGATTAGATAGGAGTAAACAAATCATGAGCCCGGATTCGTTTTTGATGGTTATGCCGCCACATCGGCAGAGATAGAAGAGTCGATTATTTTGATATCGGCGATCCGGGGCTCCTTTTTTTGTTTCATGGGCATATTTTTCCCGGATAAGCTCGCTGTCAAGCGGAACAATAGGAAAAGGCATTTCGACGTCTTCATATTGAAGTTCGACATCCGAGTATTCAAAAGAATAGAATTTATTTGCTTGCTGCACAATCAGCGAGTCGGGCAAAAACAATATTTCTGATTTTTGAGTCGATAGAGAATAAATCGGTATATTGGATTTTATCAATGAGTTTTTCTTTTTAATCGTTATCTCTTCGTTAGTTGCGCCAATATTATCGTTTTCGTCTCTTGTTCCAAATAGCCGATAGGCAATTTGACTTTGGGATATTTTTGACAACGGGTCAAGGAGTTTGGCTTGATGCATTTCAATAAAATGAATCTGATCGTCATAATCGTAGTTTATTTTTTGTTTTAAGGACAAAACAATAGAGATAATGACTCCGCCCAATGATATTACGGCAAGTATCAAACAAAAAACGGCGAAAGACATTCCTTTCGATGCAAATACTCCGGCAAGCCAAAAAAAGACTAAAAGCGATATGCAACAAATGATCGGGATTTTTCTTTTTCTCACATTGTAGGATATAGTAATTTTTTTGGTTATATCGTTCTGAGAGGCTACAAGGGGTTCCTCGAAGATCTTGGTATTGTCTGTTGCATGTGAGTTATTCTCTTTAGTTTTTTTCTTCTTTTTGTGTTTTTTCGAGTCGGAAACGTATGAAATGCCTGTATTGGGAATGGACATAGTTATTCTATGTCCTCCTTTGCTTTTTCTCGTTAATCGAAGCCCTTTTACGCCAAAGCTTCTACTGATTCCGGATTTACTTATATTGATACGAAATCCACCTACACTAATCCTTTTTCTGAACCGTAGTCCCATCTTTATCCCCCTTATCGTCGTCTTTTTGGTATATTTTATCAAGTTCTAACATAAAACCGGCGGTGATTATGCCGGAAGGAAGAGCGATTATGGCAATGCCAAGAACAGACGATATCATTGTGACGGTTCTTCCGATATCGGTCACAGGATAAATATCACCATATCCGACAGTCGTCAAAGATACAGTCGCCCAATAAATGGCAAAAAAGAAATTATCAAAAGTGTCCGGCTCAACGTTAAAAATGACCAGAGCGGCAATCAAAATGTAAGCAACCGCAAAGAATACGACGGACAATAGAGGTTTCGATTGTTTCTTTAATACAGAAACGATAATTTTTATGCTTTTTGAATAGCGAATGAGTTTTAAAGCTTTGAAAACGCGCAACGCTCGTATCAGACGTATCATTTTAAGGATTTTAAGCGTTTGACCAAATGACAAAAATGTCGGTAAGATAGAGACTAAGTCAATAATTGCCATTGGCGTAAAAGGATATAGGAAAAAGGAAAGAAATCGTTTGTTTAGTTTATAATCTGCAGTCAAAAGCCGTAAAAGATAGTCGGCAATAAAGATACTTGCCGTAACATAATCAACATAAAGGAACCAAAAGGGTTTTTCCTTAAACGCCAAAGGAATAATACTGACAACAATTACGATAATCATAAAAACATCGTAAAGAGTACTAATAATATTGCCTTTTTCGGAAGGTTCAAGGATAGAATAAATGCTTTTTCTCATTGTAAAAAATATGTATAAATAAATTATACATAGGGAAACTATTTATGTCAAGTAATACATAGACAGGATATTTATAATTAAGATATACATATTTTATAATCGGGTTATGGATAAGCAATATATTCAAACAAGATATGTACAGATTAGAAATGCGCATAAAATATCCGCGAGGAAACTGAGTTTTGAGTTAGGGCAAAGTTCAGAGTATATCAATCAGATAGAAAATGGGAAAAGTATGCCTTCTATAGAGAGTCTGTTAAATTTTTGCGACTTTTTTCATATTACGCCTGCTGAATTTTTTGATGAGACAATGCAATATCCTATTGAAAGTATGAAAATCATAAAAGAGCTGAATCGGCTGACGCCGGAAGAGCACGATTTGATTTTGGAACTATTAAAAACCATAAATCGGAATAAGTAGAAGAGTGCTTTTTTGCGCTCTCCTATCTATTGTCTGTTTGCAAATTTACGTTTTTTGAGCGAGGTTTCCGGACGGTGGGCGAACAATTATGTTGTCGATCTTATCGACCTCAACCTTAGACTTGCGCATTTTGACGAAACGATTTGAATGGATCGAGCGCAAGAGTAAAAAGACATCGTTCTTTTAAGTAGTTCGTTTTTTCAATAAAAAGGTCTTTATTTGGTGGGGTGTGAAGATCAATTCGCTGACCGGTTTGGGGCCTCGTTCGAGCAGGTCCGTCTCATAGAGGTCGTAGCCGTCGGGCAGCGTGAAGGTGGGGCGGACGGTATTGCCGAACCGTTCGTAGACGCGCAGGATGGTGCCGTCGGCATTTTCGGAGATCTTGACGGTCTCCACGATGAGGGAGTCGTCCCGGATGGAGAAGAGGGGTTTGACGTAGAGGTCGGCGTCGGATAAAAGGAGAGGGTTGTTGAAGTTGTAGCCCTCGGCGACGACGGTCCTTTCGTCGGGCGCGAAAGACGCTTGATAGCGGAAGACGTGCGTGCCCATATCGCAGTTCGGGTCGGGGGACTTGGGCGAGCGCAAGAGATTGAGACTGATCTTTCCCTCTTTTGCGCGGTAGCCGTACTTGCAGTCGTTGAGGACGGCAAAGTACCCCTGCTCGTCGTCTCCGACGGCGGCGTAGTAGTGCCCGCACACTTCATATTGCGCCCGCTCGATACTCGTCTCGTCCTTGGTCGAGCGTGAGACCGAGCCGAACTGGATGTCGTACCGACACAAGTCGGAGTAGATACTCGGGGAGAAATCGGCGCGGAGCATTTTGTGACTCTCCTGCCACAATGCGGAGGTCTCGAAGAGGATATTCTTGTCTCGCAGGGTTATTTTTTGGGTGATCGCGGAGCGACCGAAGACGTATTGCGCGTAGACGGCTCCGCCCAAAGGTTCGTTTTCCACCCGGAAGGAGAGAAGTTTCGGCAGACGTTTTTTCTTGTCGAGGTACTCCCGCTTGATATCCCACGCGTCGTAGCGACTCTTGGGGTCCTCGTAGACGACGAGGGCGTGAAAGATACCCTTGTTGAGCTCTGTCATTTTCTCCTTGTCGTAGACCGAAGTGATCACGCCGTAGTCCTGATCGAACTTGACCTTGAGGAAGTCGTTTTCGATATAACAAGCGCCGACGGAGCGGAAGTCTCCTTCGCAGGGGATGAGGCTCGCCGAGGCATACGGCGCGCAGTCGGCGAGATAGATCTGTCCGTTAAACAGGACTTTTTCGCGGATCGGGAAGGGAGAAGGGTTCAGCGCGGAGGGCGACTTTTTCTTGCTCCGGGTGACGAGCGTGACCCTTGAAGCGATGGCGCGACGGAGCATTTCGTACAAAGCGTTCAGCTCTTCCACGCTCTCGTCGTGGACGCGACCGATGCCGGAGCCGGGCAGGATATCGTGGAACTGCTGGGTCAAGAGTCTCTTCCAGACTTCGTCCCGCTTTTCATATCGGTCTCCGGTCACGCTTTCCAACCACTCCAACAGGTGAAAGGCGCGCTCGCACATGCGGTTGAGTCGCTTTTCTTTTGCTTGCGACGTCAGGGTCCCTTGATGCCTCTCCAGATACAGTTCTCCGTCGTATTCGGGGACGGGATAGTGTGACAAAGCTTCAAAAAAGTCGTGTGAAGACGCCGGCTTTGCGATGGGACAATGCGCCGTCCCAGCTCGGGAGAGCATCTCAAGGTGCCCCTCGCCCGGTCCGCCGCCGCCGTCGGATACGCCGTAGATAATGAGGGCGTTTTTGACGTCTTTTTGTACGTTCTTATTGTCGGATTTGACCAGACAGGTCGGAGTCGCGGTGGCGTGGTAAGAACCTTCGGGGGAGATGTGGGAGAGAACCCGACTCCCATCCGGGGCGACCCAGTCGAAGGACTGGTAAGGGAATTTGTTATAGAGGTTCCAGTTCAGTTTGATGGTGGCAAAGTATTTTTTTCCGGTGCCGACGAAGATCTGTGGGAGCGTCGCCGGGAAGCCGAAAGCATCCGGGAGCCAAACCACGTCCGAACTCTTCCCGAAGCGGTCGATGAAGTACCTTTCTCCGTACAAAAACTGTCGGACGAGGCTCTCGCCGCAGGGGAGGTTGTTGTCGCACTCCGTCCACATACCGCCCTGGATCTCGATCTTGCCGTCGGCGACCGCTCTTTTGACCCGCTCGAAGACGACGGGGTCGGACTCCGCCCACTCGAACATTTGCGCCTGACTCGCCCCAAAGACGAAGTCGTATCCGCGGTCGAGGTAGTCGGTGACGTTGGCGAAAGTGCGTACCGCCTTGCGCTTTCCCTCCCGAAGAGGCCATTTCCAAGCGAGATCGAGGTGTCCGTGTCCCACACAGGAGTACGTCACGTCGTCGTCAGTCCGTTTTTCGGTCAGATAGGGCGACAGTTTTTCCCGTGCGCCTTTGACGTCCCCCTTCCGATAGAGGGTATAGCTTTCGGACAGAAGGGCGCGGAGCTGTTTTTTCACTTCCTTGTCGATCTTGTCGTTGTCCTTTTCGGTCGTAAGGAGAAGCAAAAGGTACAGATAGTCGTAATAGTACCCCCTCTTTTCCTCGTCTACGGCGCAGAGGTCGCACTTGACCAGTCTCGGGTCGTACAAGAAGACCCCGCAGTAGCCGTTATGACCGCAGTCGGCGACCAATTCTATCTTCTCTCCACCCTCGGCGCAGTCGAATAAGGGGACGATCTGTTTTCCCCAAGTGGGCTGTCCGACGTCGATATAGCTCAGGACGGGAGTCACGCCGCAGACGGCTTTGCCGTCCCGGTAGACGAGGGCTTCGGCGCCCAATTTCAGGCGTGCGACCACCTTTTTGCCTTTGGCGGAAGAGGGGATCTCCCCGCTCAGGCGGAACACGGCGCAGTCGAATTTCTCTTTGGTCCAGGTCTTGCCGACGGCAAAGTCCTCGTAGTCGAGTCGGTCGAACTCTTCCGGGGGAATGGGCTCGTGCGAGAGGTGGATCTTCGCAGAGAACTCTCCGACTTTTTCATATACGTCCCGTTTGAGGGCAAAGAGCCTGTTGAGGTAGACGGGGGACAGAAGGATGCGTTCTATCATCAGAGGGCTCCTTTCCGCGCGGTGGCGGCGGCTCCGGCGGCATTGGCGCGGGCGGCGATCTCTTGCAGGCGGGTCAGCGGCAAAGAGGATAGGTTCTCTCCGTCCAGCCCGGCGAGGAAGGTCCCGAAAAAGGCGTCTCCCGCTCCGGTCGTGTCCACGGGGCGGACCGGGACGGTCGGCACGGTCAGGACGTCTTTCCCTCGCTTGACGGCGCAACCGGCTTTGCCCAAAGTTACGACGGCGATGGGATTGTTTATTTCCCGCAAAAAGGCTTCTTGATAGTTTTTACCGAACAATATTTCGGTCTCCTCTTCGGAGAATTTGACGACGTCGGCGGCTTGGACAAAGGGCAGATAGACCGCTCTCGCCGTGTCTCGGTCGGGGAAGATATCCGCGCGGAAGTTGACGTCGAAAGAGAGCGGGATCCGCAGACTTTCGCAGCGTTTTACGACGCTCTGAGCCAAACTTCTTCCGTATTCGGAACTCAACATAAGACTCCCGAGATGGACCATTCCGACACCCAAAAACAGGTCGTCGGACAATTCGGTGAAGACGTCGGCGGAGTCGTGCCGCAGGAACTTGAAGTCCCTTTCGCCGTTTTCGTCCAAGGACACGAAAGCGATGGTGGTGGGGCGGACGGGGTCGGTCTGCAAGATCGCGTCCACCGGATATTTCTTGACCTCGCGGGAGAGGAATTTGCCGATCGGGTCGTCCCCGATCCTGCCGACAAAGCGGGTGGCTTTTCCCGCACGTCCTGCCGCGACGGCCGCGTTGAAGGGGGCGCCGCCGAGATACGCCTGCATTCGTCCGGCAGGGTCCATCACCACGTCCGCCAGTATTTCACCGATAAAAAGTATCATGGGTTTCTCCGAGAGTGTTTTATACGTTTTATGATACTTTGAGAGGGCGGAAAAGTCAAGACGGAGTTTTTTTGTCCCTTTACGCATATTTTGGAAAAGAAATTTACTTTAGTTCGTTGAATTGTATTCGTCTTTGTGATAGAATAAAAAAGTACGAATAAAGAGGAAGTACGAGGTGAGTATGATTTACGATGAAAGAGCGGAAAAGATGAGCCGGGCGGAGATCGCCGAGCTGCAACTGGCTAAGCTGAAAAAGATCGTCGCGTACGCGTATGAGAACGTGCCGATGTACAAGAAGCGCTTTGACGAGATCGGACTCAAGCCCGATCAAATCCGCACTCTGAAAGATATTGAAAATATCCCCTACACGACCAAGGACGATTTGCGGAACAACTACCCCTACGGGCTCTTTGCCGTCCCGATGAATCAGATCGTCCGCGTCCACGCCTCCAGCGGGACGACGGGAAAACCCATCGTCGGTGGCTATACCAAGTATGATCTGGAGAACTGGGCTACCTGCATCGCGCGTATTCTGGCGGCGGGCAGAGCGACGCCGGACGATATTATTCAGGTCAGTTTCGGCTACGGGCTCTTTACCGGCGGATTCGGACTGCACTACGGGATCGAAAAACTGGGCGCGACCGTCGTGCCGATGAGTAGCGGGAATACCGAGCGACAGCTGATGATTATGAAGGACTTCGGCGTGACCGGGCTGGTCGCCACGCCGAGCTACGCCATCTACCTCGCCGAGACGGCAAAAAAACTGGGCATACTGGACCAACTGAAGGTCAAGAACTGTTTTATCGGAGCCGAAGCGTCCACCAAGGAGATGCACGAGGCATTGCAAAGACTCTGGGGCGCGCTCCCGACCGAAAATTACGGACTGACCGAAGTGGGCGGACCGGGCGTCTCCGGCGAATGCGAATATAAGTGCGGAATGCACATCAACGAGGACTTCTTCTATCCGGAGATCGTCAACGTGGATCAAAACAAGGTCCTCGGGGAGGGCGAGTACGGCGAAATGCTCATCACCACGCTGGACAAGCAGGGCATGCCCATTTTGCGCTACAGGACCAAGGACATCACCGCCCTTGACTACTCTCCTTGCAAGTGCGGTCGTACCACGGCGCGTATGGCGAGGATCATCGGCAGGACCGACGATATGATGGTCATCCGCGGGGTCAACGTCTTCCCCAGTCAAATCGAGAGCGTGATTCTGGGCATTCCCGAACTGGGCACCAACTACGAGATCGTGGTGGAGCGCGACGCCAATTTTATGGACACCATCGAGGTCCACGTGGAAGTGGGGGACAGCAGTCTTTTGACCAACTACGCCAATCTGGAAAATCTGGTCGCTCGGACCAAGGCAAAACTCCGCACCGTCGTCCAATTGGACGTCAAAGTCAAGCTGGTCGAGCCCTTCGGAATCAAGCGCGGCGAGGGCAAGGTCAAAAGAGTCATCGACAAGAGAAAAGTGTACGATAAATAGTCGTAAACGGGTGTGAAAGAATTTCGTAAGAGACAAAAAGATACTGAAAAAGGAATAAAGGAAGATGAAAAAACTGTTATTGGGAGATTTTGCCGTAGCGCGGGGTGCGTATGAAGCGGGGGTGCGCGTTGCCACCGCCTATCCGGGCACGCCGAGCACGGAGATCACGGAGGAGCTGTCGAGGTACCCCGACGTCTATTCGGAATGGGCGCCCAACGAGAAAGTGGCGCTGGAAGTGGGATTCGGGTCCAGCCTCGCCGGAGCGAGAACCATCGTGTCTATGAAGCACGTCGGGCTCAACGTGGCGAGCGATCCGCTCTATACCGCGGCGTATACCGGCGTCAATGCCGGACTGGTGGTCGCAGTCGCCGACGATCCGTCTATGTTCAGTTCGCAAAACGAGCAAGACACGAGGTTGATCGCCCGCGCCGCCAACATCCCCGTCATAGAGCCGTCGGACAGCGCGGAGTGCAAGGACTTTGCAAAACTTGCGTTTGAGCTGAGCGAAGAGTATGACACGCCGGTCATTTTACGTCTGACTACCCGTGTGGCGCACTCGCAGGGCTCGGTGGAGATCGGTCAAAGGCAGGAGCTCCCGCTTAAGTCTTACGTCAAGGACATCCCGAAATACGTCATGATGCCCGCCAACGCAAAAAAGAGGCACGTCGTCGTGGAGGAGAGGTTGAAGAAACTGTCTTCCGACAGCAACGCGTTTGCCATTAATCGTATCGAAGAGGGAAAAAAGGACCTCGGGATCATCTGCGCCGGCGGCGTATATCAGTACGTCAAAGAGGCTCTGCCCGAGGCGTCGGTCCTAAAGCTCGGTATGGTCTATCCTCTGCCGTTCGACCTCATAGAAAAATTCGCCGCGAGCGTAAAGAGATGCATCGTCATAGAGGAGCTTGAGCCGCATATCGAGCATCTTGTCAAGAGCCGTGGGATCATGGTGGAGGGGAAGAACCTCTTCAGCATTCAGTGCGAACTGTCGGTCAACGTCATCAAGGAAAAGGTCCTTGGGATCAAG
>JAFVAC010000062.1 GCA_017476265.1 Clostridia bacterium | reverse complement strand
GCGTCAAGAAGATCGTTGAGTTCGTGAAAGATCGGAGAATTGAGTTTGCTTAAGGCGATCTTCAAGGTAGGAATCACGCGAAGGGAGTCGGCAAGTCCGAGACAGTCTCTCGGCATGATCTTATAGTAAGCGATCTTGGTAACGTATCTCTCCAAGTCCTTGATTTGGGCTAGATTTGAGCAAACCGAGACTCGGAGAGCGGTATTTTTCAGAAGTTCTCCCACTCCCTTTTGCCTTTCTTCTATTGCGGCTTTGGAGCAAAGCGGATGCAAAATCCAGTTGCGCAAAAGTCTTGCGCCCATGCCCGTATTGGTCTCGTCAAGGACCCACAATAAAGTACCCACCTTTTTATTATCCGGCTGTGACTCGGTGAGTTCGAGATTTCGGATCGCGTTATAGTCAAGAAACAATACGTCTTTGTCCGTCAGAATTTTAGGTATGGCGATGTGGCGCAAAGACCTCTTTTGCGTGTTGAGAAGATAGTCGATGACTCCCCCACAAGCGCAAACGGAAGAAGGATTGTTTTGCAGTCCGATAGCGTCCAAAGCAAAGACGCCATAATGATTTTTTAGATTTTTGGCGGCGGTGTCAAAGTCAAAAGCATAGTCGTAATACTTGCTGAAACGCACGATCCTTTCCGAAGAAACAGATGGAAGCGTGCGACTCAGATCGCAAATAAAGGTCGGAGCAATGATCTCGGAGGGAGTCACCGCGAGTAAATAGTCTTCAACCGACGAAAAGTCCTCGTTGGGAAATTCTTTTACCGAAAACTCCCCTGTCGTAACGTCCAACAGGGCTACTGCATACGTGTCCTCGTACAGTCCGACGCCACAGAGGAAGTGGTTTTTGCCGGCGTCCATGTTTTCATCGTCGGTGTTGGTCCCGGCGGTAATGACGCGAATGACGTCTCTCTTTACCAAACCTTTTTGATCGCCGGGATTGGAAAGTTGTTCGCAGATAGCCACCTTATATCCGGCGGAAACGAGCCTGGAGATGTAGTTGTCGACGGCGTGGTAAGGCACTCCGCACATAGGAGCCCTCTCTTCAAGACCGCAATCCCTGCCGGTAAGAGTCAAGTCGAGGACTTTACTTGCCGTCTTCGCGTCCTCGAAAAACATCTCGTAAAAGTCGCCGAGCCGATACATCAGAATGGCATCGGAATACTTTTGCTTCAGTTGTTGGTAGTGCTCCATCATAGGAGACAGCCCGATCGTTTTTTTATTCGCCATACGTTTCTCCCCACAATGCCGCCGAACGCGAAGTTGTGATTTTTACTTGCTTAAACGCCCCTATGTCCGCCTCCACGCCGGGAAAATTGACCAGACGTCCCGACTCGGTACGACCGCAGACAAACCCGGGCTTTTTCGGGTTGAGGTCCTCCACAAGGACTTCTTCCGTCCTGCCGATATATTCCAGACTCAATTCCTTGGTAATGGAATTTTGTAAGTCGACCAAACGCGTGATCCTATCCTTTTTGACTGCGGGAGACAGCTGCTCCATAGCGGCGGCTACAGTCCCGCGTCTCGGGGAATAGACAAAGGTAAAAGCGTTGGAAAACCGCGCTTCTCGGACCAAAGACATCGTATCGAGGAAGTCCTCTTCCGTCTCGGTCGGAAATCCGACCATAATGTCGGTCGTAATGCCGCAATGAGGTAGTTTTTGTTTGATTTCGTTAAGGACTTCCATATATCTTGCTCGATCATAATGACGGTTCATTAATTTCAGGATCCGATCGCTTCCCGATTGAATGGGAAGATGGACGTTGTTGCAGATATTGTCACAAGATCGAATGACGTCGATCACCGCACTGTTGAAGTCCTTTGGGTGCGACGTCATAAAGCGTAGACGGAACTTGCCCGGAAGTTTGGCGATCTCTTCCAGGATATTGACGAAACGCTTGTTTTCGTAGGCATAACTATCGACGTTTTGTCCTAATAGCGTTATTTCTTTATATCCCTCGTCCAATAGCGACTTGACTTCGTCCAATATGACGGAAAAATCTCTGCTCCTTTCCCTGCCGCGGACGTACGGAACGATGCAATATGTGCAAAAATTGTT
Organism: Clostridia bacterium; assembly: GCA_017476265.1. GTDB lineage: Bacteria > Bacillota > Clostridia > Christensenellales > DTU072 > CAG-1782. Next base: position 8,215 of record JAFVAC010000062.1, on the reverse strand, counting down.
GCAACCGTACATAATATTGACCCAAGCGTTGGTCCCGCTGGTACGTTTGACGGGAATGGTTTCGTCAATGGTGGGCATCGTCTCGTTCAAAATATGGTCATACCGCTTTTTTTGCCTGTTCTCGATAGCGATAATGGCAGACGAGAGCTCGGAAAGATTCGAAGTGCCAAGGACGATATTGACGAAGGGAAACTTTTTTTTCAGTTCTTCCGCGGCGCCGTTTTGCTGCGTCATACACCCGACGACGGCGACGATCAAAGAAGGTTTCTTTTTTTTCAGAACTTTGACGTCGCCGATATTGCCGAGGATCTTTTTTTCGGCGGTGTCGCGAATGCAACAGGTATTGAAGACGATCAGATCGGCATTGGAATCGTCTTCGGTGACGAAATAACCGAGTTCTTCGGCGATACCGGCGATCTTTTCCGATTCATGGACGTTCATTTGACAACCGAATGTCTTGATAACATAAAACTTTTTCATAGTAAATATAATTATATAACAAAATAAGCCCGCGCGCAAGCAAAGGGCGATCAAAAACGGCGTTGCGGCACTGTAATCATCATAACTATGGTCGGAAAGTAACATACTACCCGTATGAAAATCCGAAAATTAAGAGCGAGAACAGCAATCGCCGCGACCTTACTTGCGGTGGGAATGATTCTGTTAGCGTTAGTCATTGCTTTTTTTTCCATATATTTTTCTGTAAATTTGGATCAGGAAAAAATCAAAGCTGAAAAAGCGAAGGTCAAAATTCTGGACAACGACCAAAACGAAATAACGAGTGATTACGTCAATCGTTACGTCCCCTATGAAGAGATCGGAACCAATATCGTAAACGCTTTCGTCGCTTTGGAAGATAAGCGATTTTTTGAACACGAAGGGGTGGACTACTATCGGACCGTCGGCGCGTTTGTTCAAAACCTAAAAAACGGATATGCAAAACAAGGCGGATCGACGATCACGCAACAGTTGGCTAAAAATACACAGTTATCCAATGAAAAGACCATAATTCGTAAGATTAAAGAGTTAAAACTTGCAAAAGATATAGAAATGAATTACAAAAAAGAAGACATTTTAGAATTATATTTGAATGCGATCTACTATGGAAGCGGGATATACGGGATCGAATCCGCCTGCAAAAAATACTTTGATAAGAGACCTATTGCCCTTTTGCCCGCCGAAGCGGCAATACTAGCCGGTATTGTGAAAAATCCGAAAAAATACAATCCGATCGACAATCCCGAAAATGCCGAGAGTCGCATGAAGATTGTACTGAGACTTATGAAGGAACAAAACTATCTTGATGAGAGTCAATACAATGAAGCTCTCTCTTACCGATATAGTCCGATCGAGTGTCGTGACAACGGCTCGTATACAGCGGCGGTTCTTAGTGAAGCTTCAAGCGTTTTGGGTATAAGTGAAGCGGAAATAATGTCATCTCCCATCGTTATCCATACCTATTTAGAGCCCATTGAACAAAACAAATTGATTTCGCTTTTTTTGTCGGAAGAATATTCGACACAGACACAGGACGGAAATCTTGCAGATGAATACTGCATCGTAGCGGATAATCGCTCCGGCGGGATAACCGCCTATTATTCGGTCGGGAAGACCGATATTGACGATAAAAGACAGCCCGGATCGACGATAAAACCCTTTGTTGTCTATCTCCCCGCGCTCGAACAAGGATATCTTACCGAAGCGACTCCTTTTATTGATGAAAAGAAAAACTTTAACGGATATTCGCCTAAGAACTACGGCGACGTCTATTCGGGTCCCGTGGACGTAGAAACGGCCGTCATGCAGTCGATCAATACTGTCGCTGTCGATATATATGACAAAATCGACCGCAATAAAGCACTAATATTAGCCAAGAATAGTGGACTTACTATAGATGATCCGTCTGACAACCTGTCAATAGCGTTGGGCGGGCTGACCACAGGAATCAGCGGAAAAGAATTGACCTCAGGATATATGACTATCGCAAATGGCGGAACGTATAAACAAGTCGGCTTTATAAAACGGATCGAAAGACTCGACGGGAGCATTCTTTATGAAAAATCCGAAGACAAATTCCGGGCTTTTTCGGAGGAATCTGCCTTTCTTATGACAGACATGCTGCAAAAGACGGTCAAAATGGGCACTGCAAAAAAACTGAACAGACTCCCCTTTTCCGTAGCCGCCAAAACAGGGACCGTGGGGACGTCATCCGGGAACTCCGACGCTTGGTGCGCGTCTTTCACACCCGAAAAAACCATTTGCGTTCGAATCGGCGGTGAAAACAATTCCGAAATGAAGTCTATAGAAACGACCGGCGGAGGACTGCCGACGATGCTGATCTCCGCATTCTTGTCAAAAATCGGATCTCGGAAAAAGTACTTTGACATTCCCGAAGGTATTTATGAGGCGGAAATTGACACCTTGGCACGCAAGAAAGACAATATGTTGTATTTATGCAACGAATTTACGCCGGATAAATACCGACAAAAATACTATTTTTCGGAAAAGAATTATCCTATAAATAGTTCGCCTTACTTTCTTGATGGAAGCGGCGCCGAGATTTCGATTATCGGCTTGATCGACGGCGCGACGATACAATTCAGGGGCAATATCCCCTATGGATACAGATTGTTTCGAGAAAACGTCCTCGGTGGGAAAGACGTTATGCTATCACAAGGAGAGTTTTCCGAAGACGAAACGATTCTTTGGACCGATACACCCTTAGCAGGACTGTACCGATATCGCTTGGAATTGACGATCGAAGGAGAAACGGTCGATCGGAAATATACCGGGAGCTACCTGGTCGGTTTTTGAGATCGCTTTATCGGTTATTGCAATGGATGATCTCTACGCCGGATAAGGCTTGTTCGATCAATCCGTTCACGTCCAATTTTTGTTCCATTTCTTCCGCCAGCTCGATCTTCGGCTTAATTACGGGATTCTTGGGTAAGAAAACGGTACAACAATCCTCGTAAGGTAGAATGGAGGTCTCAAAAGTATTGATTTTCCTGGCGATTTCGATGATATCCGACTTATCGCTACCGATGAGCGGACGAAATACAGGCTTTTTGACGACGGAATTGGTGACGTTAATACTCTCCATCGTCTGGCTGGCAACTTGCCCGAGGCTCTCACCAGTAATGATCGCACCGCATTTATACTGTTCGGCAAGTCGTTCGGCTATGCGCATCATAAAACGGCGCATGATCGTAATCATATACTCTATGGGGCAGTTTTCTTTAATAGCATATTGTATATCGGTAAAAGGAACGACGAAAAGCTCGATCTCTCCGCAATAGTCCGATACGATTTGCGCCAACTTAATGACTTTATTTTTCGCCATTTCGCTTGTAAACGGAAAGCTGTGGTAGTGGACGGCGTAGATCTTAACACCGCGCTTTGCCATAAGATAAGCGGCAACGGGACTGTCAATGCCGCCGCTAAGTAAGAGCATACCATTCCCTCCGCAGCCGACGGGAAGTCCTCCTGCGCAAGGTATCTTTTCATAAAAAACATAGGAAAAACCGTTTTCGCGTATATCGACGTTGACTTCAAAATCGAATTGATGCAGATTGACTGTCAAACCGCTCTCTTTTCGCAGCATATAAGCACCGATCTCACGGGAGATCTCCATGGAGTTTTTGTCCAGCTTTTTGTCGGCGCGATTGACGGTAACGCGGAATGTCCCGTTCTTTGGGCTCATATCGGAACACACTTTGGCAATTTCCGTAAAGTCGGTAGGAAGTTTTATTGCGGGACTCAAATTATACAGACCGAAAACTTTCGTAAGACGATCGATAATAGTCCTCTCGTCGGAATCTTCATATCTCTCTACATACATACGATTTTGAGATGATACGAAACGACAAGGAATGCCTTTTAACGCATTTTTGGCATTGTCTTTTAACAAGGAAACAAAGAAATTTTTGTTATTTCCTTTGAGAAAAATTTCGCCGATCCTGATCAGAATAATACGTTCCATAGATTAACCTCTCATATATTTTTCTATTGCTAAATATTCTAAATTAAGTTTATTAATAAAATAGTCAACGTCATCTTTTGAGGTGTTTTCATCAAAACTGACTCTTAAAACGCCTTTTTCATATTCGGGAGACAAGTTTGCGAATTTTGCGACGGTTCGGTCTGTTTTTTTGCTGGAACAAGCACTGCCGGTCCCGACGAAAATTTCATATTTTTCCAAAGAATGAACCATCACTTCGCCACGCACATAGCGCATTGCAAAGTTGAGTATATAGGGAGAACCGCCGGGATCCGATATGATCTTATATGCGTCTCCCTGCTCCGACAAAGCCGTGCGCAGATAGCCGTTCAGATCCTTTACCTTTTCATAGTTTTCCTTTTGGTGATTGATCGCATAATCGACCGCACAAGAAAATGCCGCAATTCCGGCAAGGTTTTCGGTGGACGATCTTACGTTAAACTCCTGACCGCCTCCGTACAAAAATGTCCGCAAATGCAAGCCGTTTTTTATAAATAGTGCGCCGACTCCCCTCAATCCGTGTATTTTGTGGGCGCTCATACTGTAAAAATCGACACCGAGATCGTCTAAAGCAACGGGGACTTTTCCCAACGCTTGCACGCCGTCTGAATGGAAAAGGATATTTGAATCAAAATTCTTCGTAAGAGCGCATAGTCTCTTAACGTCGTTTTGCGCGCCGGTCTCATTGTTGACGTGCATAATAGATACCAACGAGACGTCTTTTGATAATAGCTGGAGGAATTCCTCTTCAATGACGCGTCCCGAAGCGTCTACCGGACAAAACACGACGTCAAATCCCCTGTTTTTTAGTTCGTTGGCGCAAGTAGCGACGGCAGGATGCTCGCTTTGAGACACGATGATCCTACTGCCGTTTCTTTTTTTTGAGCAAAACAGAGCAAAATTGTCACTTTCTGTTCCGCTTGAAGTGAAAACGATCTTGCCGTTCCCTTTGAGTTTTTTTATAATCGTATCGCGGAAATGCGATAGATCCTCCGCGGCAACGACCGAGGGATGGTACGGTGCGGATGGATTGAAAAACCGTTCCGTTTGGTAAAAACCGGAGATATTTATACAATCTTTCGATGGTTTTGTCGTACTTGCATTGTCTAAAAAAATCATAAGGTTTTCTCCTGTCGCAAGATATATTCTATCACGGCAAAGAAATAATCGTCGCCTGTGATGGAAAAAGTCTTGCCGTCTTTCTTTTCTATTGTGATGGAATAATCGACCGGCTTATCATAATACTTTTTTTCCGCTTCGCCGAGACGGACGCTCTTTATATCTCGGTCGATCAAAAGATCTTCCAATACATCGGACTTTTCTTCATTGATAACCCTTTTTACGATCAGCCGATCTCTGTCAACGGAATAGACGTATTTGTAGATCAGATTTCGTTTGAACACGTTGGGGACGATGGAAAGGACCCAAACGGCAATCGCAATATAAAAATAGCGGAAAAGGATAAGCAACAGCAACAAAGAGACAATTTTCAGTGACAAAGAAAGAACTTCCAACGTCGAAAAAAGTTTTGCGTGTTTGTCGCTGACGCTCTCAATGTTGTATTTAGTGAAGTACGGCAATGGTCACTCCTTTTCCGCCCTCGGTATACTCACCGGGACGATAGGACTCGATGGATTTGTTTTCTTTGAGGTACTGTTGGACAGCTCTCCGCAAGATCCCCTCGCCATATCCGTGTATCACGCGGACTTCGTGCAAGCCTACTCGCATTGCCTTTTGCAAGTACTCGTCGAGTGCAAAAATGGCTTGTTCACTCGTCATTCCGATCAAATTGACTTCGGGCGAGACTTGCTCATTGTAGAGCGCACGACTGACTTGCTGTTGAGGCTTTTCTTTTACTTTCGATTGTTTTTGGTTCTTTTTTAACCTTTGCAGATTGTTAAGTTTGACATTTGTCTCGATTTTGCCTAGTTTAACTTTCGCTTCCCCTTTTATTGGATTCAGTTTGGTGACTTCTCCTTCGGAGTTCAGACTCTTGACAAGAACCCAGTCTCCGACGACAATCTCACCATCGATCTCTTCCGACATACCGCGGAACTCGTTATCTTCGTTGACGACGTATTTTTTCAAAGACTTTCTCAATTTTTGCGCACGGAAGATTGTACTCTCGTCTGGATCGTCCAAAAGACTGCGCAATTCTTCGATGATCTCGTTGGCTTCGTCCATCGCTTCTTCCACAAGACGTTTCGTCTCTTTCTTGACCGATTGATTGAGCCTTTCTCTTTGAGCAAATAGTTTTTCTCGCTCCGACTCCGCTACTTTGAGTTCCGATTTAGCTTCTTCGCGCATCTTTTGCGCTTCAGCAAGTGCAATATCGGCTTGTTTTCGGACCTCCTCCAAACTCAAAAGTACGTTCTCGAAGGTCATTTTCTCATCGCTGATACCCGATTTGGCTTTATCGACGATCTCTTTTTTCAGTCCCAATCGTTCGGCGATCAATAGAGCGTTCGAAGCGCCGGGCGACCCGATCATCAATTTGTATGTCGGAGAATACGTGGTCGGATCGAAATCCATACTTGCATTGGTGACGCCTTCGGTCACGACGGCAAACTCTTTCAGTTCGTTATAGTGCGTCGTGATAATGGATCTTGCGCCAACACCGAGAAGATACTCTACAATGCTGAGTGCCAGTGCCGCCCCTTCGGTCGGGTCGGTCCCTGCGCCGAGTTCATCGAAAAGGATCAGGCTCTGTGCGTCGGCGCTGTCGATGATCTCGACGGCATTTTTCATATGGGAAGAAAAAGTCGATAAGTTTTGTTCGATGCTCTGTTCGTCACCGATATCGCTGTACACTTTATGAAAGACGGAAATATCAGCATAACGCGCGGGAATAAAAAGTCCGCTCATAGCCATAAGGACCAGCAATCCGGTCAATTTCAAGCAGACGGTCTTTCCGCCGGTATTCGGACCGGTAATCATCAAGCAAGAGTACTCTTTGCCGAGGATGACGTCATTAGCTACGACTTTGTGCTGATCGATCAAGGGATGTCTCCCCTTTTCTATATCAATATATCCGTCTACGTTCAGTTTTGGGCGGACAGCGGAAAGCTGATTGCCGAATCTTGCCTTGGCAAAGACGACGTCAAGATCGGTGATGACTTCAAACGAATATCTAATGAGTCCCACTTCGGAACCGATCCGTACTGTAAAGGCACGCAAAATACGGTCGATCTCCGCCGCTTCTTCCAACATACAGGTCTTGAGATCGTTGTTCATCTCCACGATCGCCATCGGTTCGACGTAGAGCGTCGCGCCTGACGCGCTTTGATCGTGAATAAGCCCCGGGATCGCCCCCTTAAATTCCGCTTTGAGCGGGATGACGTAGCGATCGTTTCTGACGGTGACGATGGCGTCCTGCATGTATTTTGCGTAGGTAGGACTGGTGACGTAATTGTTGAGCCTGGCTTTTATATTGTCGCTGATCTTTCTCATTCGGACGCGGATGGAGCGAAGTTCAGGTGAGGCGTCGTCGCTCATTTCCGTATCCGATAAAATGGCTGCGGAAATATCGTCTTCCAACCGTTTATCCGTAAAAAGCGTCCGAGCCTTTTCTTTCAACAAGATGATCGTATCATCCGGTACGCCTACAATTTGCGCCTGCAATATCCGAGATACGCGCAATACGCGCTCAATACGAAGGACCTCTCCCATCGTAAGCATACTTAGTACTTCCGCACGATCCAACGGGCCGGTGACGTCGTCAAAGGAAAGAGACGGGTTGATCGCATACCGATGTAAAATGAGATCGGCTTCTTCGGTCTCATCCAAGAGGACTTTCGCCTCTTCGTATACGGGATTGGGACACATCGAAAGGATCCTTTCTTTGGCTTTTTCGGTCGCGGCAAAAGCCGCAACTCTTCCGAGGATCTTATCGTACTCTAAAGCTCTAAGAGTCTTTTCGTTCATCATTCCACCCCTTTTGACAGCAACAAGTGATTATAACCGACCGGATCCGAACATAAAATAAAATATTTTTTGAAAAAAGTGTCGACTTCCTTTTTAGTATAGCCCGAAAAGTCGAGATAGAGAGGATTATTTACGGTGGATCGACCGAGATTTGTCAGAACGCTGTTTCTGAGTTCGTACTGGCAATAGCCGTCCGTCTTTTTGAGGATCAGAGCATATTCTCCCATCCGATCGCGGTAAACTACCTTTTCTTCCGTTTTACAGTCGGCGCACGTCCTTCCGAACAGTCGT
>JAFVAC010000061.1 GCA_017476265.1 Clostridia bacterium | reverse complement strand
TCCCGTCGCGCTCATTGACGACGACATCAAAAAGAAGGGCGTCTCCATCGGCAGTCTTCAGGTCAAAGGCGACCGCACCGCACTGAAAAAGATCATCGAAAAGACCCGTGCGACGGTCATCGCCGTGGCGATCAGCAACATCTCCCGAGCCGAACTGCGGGACATCTACGACTACATCAAACAGTTCAATCTCCGCATCATGATCGCCTCCGCCTTAAAGGACGCGCACAGTGAGATAGATTCCGACATAATCAGCATGCGGAACATAAAAATCGAGGACCTGTTGCACCGTGACGAGCATATGATGGATAGGGAGCTGGTGGACGGCTTTATCAAAGACAAGGTCATTATGGTCACCGGCGGCGCGGGCAGTATCGGGAGCGAACTGTGCCGACAGGCGTTGAAGTACGGCTGTAAGACCCTCGTCATCTTCGACCGCCACGAAAACGGCATGTTCGAATTCAACGAGGAGTTGAAAAAGAAGTACGACCGCGACCGCTACTATCTGGAGATGGGCTCGGTCAGGGATCGTCAAAAATTGCGCGAGGTGATGGAGCGGTACAAGCCCGACGTGGTCTTCCACGCGGCGGCGTACAAGCACGTCCCGATGATGGAGATATCGGCGGACGAGAGCGTCAAAAACAACGTCTTCGGCACGCGGAACGTCATCGAACAGTGCGACGAGTCCGGCGTCAAAAAGTTCATTCTGATCTCCACCGACAAGGCGATCAACCCCGCTAACGTGATGGGGGCGACCAAGCGGGTGGCGGAACTGTGCTTGCAGCAACTTTCCAAGACCACCAAGACCCAGCTCGCCGCGGTCCGATTCGGCAACGTGCTGGGCAGTAGCGGCAGCGTCATACCGACTTTTATCAAGCAGATAAACGCCGGCGGACCGGTGACGGTCACCGACAAGAATATGAAGCGGTATTTTATGACCATACCCGAGGCGGTCCGACTGGTCCTGCAAGCGGGGGCTCTCGCCGATGGTGGCGAAGTCTTCGTGTTGGATATGGGCGAGCCGGTGTATATCTACGACCTCGCGTGCGACCTCATCCGGATGTCCGGACTCATTCCGGAAAAGGACATCGAGATCAAGATCAGCGGACTGCGACCGGGCGAAAAACTCTTCGAGGAGTTGCAGTACGGGGACGAGAACGCGGACAAGACCACGCACAAAGACATCTTCATCTGCAAGCTCGCCGAGGTGGACGACGAACGATTGACCCAGGCGCTTGTCGCTCTGAAGGAAGCGGCGGAAGCCGGAGACAAGGACCTGTCCGAAAAGTTATTGTTCGAGTTGGTCCCCAGCGAATACAGAAAGGAGCACGGCAACAGCAAGACCGCGCGGGTATAAAAGAGGCACTATGGGACATTTCGGGACCGACGGGATCCGAAAAAAGGCGGACGCCTTTACGGAAGAATATCTGTACCAAATCGCCGACGGTATCGCAAGCCTCGGCGGGCAAAAAATTTTGATCGGTTTGGATCCGCGGGAGAGCGGACCGAGGATCGCGCGGCATCTTACCGAGCGGCTGCTTTTCGACGGCGTGGACGTGATCGACGTCGGTATGGTGCCTACGCCGTGTCTGTCCTACTTGACCAAGGCTTACGGCGCGGACTATGGCGTCATGCTCTCCGCCAGCCACAATCCGCCGGAATACAACGGCGTCAAACTCTTTTCCTCCGACGGGTCCAAAGCGTCCGAGGGAGAGGAAAGGACGGTGGAGGCGGTCATCGACGGGCAAAAATCGTATACCCCGACCAAGCGCGGGACGTACTTGTCCGAACCGGAAGGGTATCGGAAATACCTCTCTTTTCTTCTGAATAAAGTTGCGCCCGATCTGTCCGGCTTGACCGTTGCGCTCGACTGTGCCAACGGCGCCACCTCGATCATCGCGCCCGAAGTCTTCCTGCGGGCGGGCGCCAAAGTGATCGCCTACAATACCGAGACCGACGGCAAGAACATCAACTGCGGTTGCGGCGCGATGGTGCCGGAGTTCATCGCAAAAAAATCGACCGATCCTTCCGTCGATATCGCCTTCTGTTTTGACGGAGACGGAGACCGTGTGATGACCGCCAAGGGCGGCAAGGTCTACGACGGCGACAAGATGATGTACCTGTGCGCCAAGGACATGAAGTCGCGCGGCGCGCTCGCCGGAGACGTGGTCGTCGGGACCGTGATGAGCAATATGGGGACGGAAGTCGCCATGAAAAAGGCGGGTATCACGTTGATCCGCGCCGACGTCGGAGACAAATACGTCTCCCGCGAAATGAAAAAGGGCGGGTACAACGTGGGAGGCGAACAGTCCGGGCACATGATCTTTGCCGACTATGCGCCGACAGGGGACGGAATCCTTTCCGGACTCCTTGTCGCGGCGCTTGCAAAAAGGGTGGATATAGCCGAGTATGACGATATCGTTGACTACCCCGCCATCAACGATTGTATCATGTGTACCGAGGAGCAAAAAGCGCGATTTTTTGCGCGGGAAAAGGAGATAAGGGAGTATGTATCCCGACTGACCGACTGCCGCACGGTGGTGAGACCGAGCGGGACCGAACCGAAAGTGAGGATCCTTGCCGAAGCGCCGACAGAGCAAGTGGCGATCAAGCGAGCAAGGGAGATCAAAAAATTTATTGAGGAGATGATTTTATGAGGATTTTTCGAGTAAAAGAGGAGCGACTGGCGCATGTGACCGCCGCCGGACGGACCCTGAAAGGGATACAGGACTATTTCTTGAAGAACGTGGAGGAGATCGATTCGCCCGATCAAGTCCCCGCCGACGTAGAGGGGTACTATTGCGTCGTCTACAACGATACGCACCTTTTGACGGAGAGTTTTTTGGAGTCCCTTGCCGAAGAGTGCGAGGGGCTGAAGACGTCCTACAAGATCGGCGACGGCTTCATCACCAAAAAGGGGTACGAGGGATCGTTTAAGAAATGCGAAAACATCTTCGCCTTTCAGGTGAAAAAACTCTGTGACGTGGGGTTTGTGGCGAATTATCTCAAGGACTACATTTTGGACAAGTATGCGGAACGGGACGTACTCATCTACGATCCCGCCACGACCTACATCGACCTCGACGTCGTCATCGAGGACGGAGTCATCATCCATCCCATGGTGGTCCTCTCCGGCAAGACGCACGTCCACAAAAACGCCGTCCTGTTCTCCAACTGCGAACTCATCGACACCGAAGTCGGCGAGAACGTGGACGTCCGGGCGACCTACGCGCTGGAAGCCAAGATCGGTAACAACACCACCGTCGGACCTTTCGCCTGTCTGCGTAAAGGCGCGAACATCGGCGCCTACTGCCGCGTGGGAGACTTTGTGGAGATCAAAAACAGCAACATCTCCGACGGCGTCAAGATGGCGCACCTCGCATACGTCGGAGACAGCGACGTCGGCGAAAACACCAACGTCGGATGCGGCTCTGTATTCGCCAACTATAACGGCGTCAAAAAGCAACGCTGCACGGTAGGCAGTAACGTCTTCATCGGGGCGAACACCAATCTCGTCGCGCCGGTCACCGTCCACAACGGAGCGTTCATTGCGGCGGGCAGCACCATCACCGAGGATATCCCAGAGGGGAACTTCTGCATCGCGCGGTCCCGCCAGGTCTTCAAGGAGAAGTGGGAGAGAAAATAATAAAAAAGGAAGGTCGTTTCGACCGTCCTTATCTTGTTAAAAACATTTGATCGGGTTGTCGTCTGACAGCCCGATCCTTTTTTTACCGTTCGCGTTTAGGTAAAGGACAATCTATCGGGAAGGTGACCAGTAGGGTCCCGGAAGATACTTTTACGGTAGCCTGATCGGACAAAAACTCATTGCTGACGCCGAGGGGAAAGGTCTCGGTCAAGGTGGCGTCCGAAAGGGGGTAGGCGACGCCCGTCGCGGTCACGCCTTCGGCTTTTCCTACCGAAAAAAGGGACAGGGTGCCGGAAGAATTCCGGAAGGTCATCGAAGCGTTGTGGAGATAGGTGACTACCTCCCTTTCGTCATACAGATAGACGGTTTTTCCGGACCGAGCGAGCGGGAGCAGGTTTTGCAGATTGGCGATCGTATGAGAGATCCTGCCGCCGGCGCATCCGTAGAGACGGTACTCCCGACAGCCCTTTTTTTCGGCGAGTTCGATCGCGGCGCCTACGTCGGTGACGTCCTTTTTGACGGGGAGTACGACCACGTTGTCGCCCTCGGGAACGTAGCCCAAGGAGTCGAAGTCTCCTATGATACAGTCGGGCGTAATGCTGTATTTTTCGACGTAGCGCAATCCGCCGTCGCATACGACGACAAGATCCCCCGGGGATAGGTCGGGTTTTATGGGCGTATACGCTCCCGCGCCGACGATATGGCAGACCGACATCTTATCGAATGAAGTTGGTGAAGACGCGCGGTTCGTATACGGGCGCGGGCACTCCCGCCTCTTTGGCGGCTTTCAGGCACTTTAACAGATACGCCATGTTTTCACCGAGGACGCGCATGGTCTGCATCCCTTCGAGGTCCTGCTTGACTTCTTCGGGGTTGTTGCCGTGGACCTGGTTCCAGTAGTTGGCGGAGACGACGGGCATATTGCCGATGGTGAAGTACTTATTGAGCCGGTCATATGCCGCAGAGGCACCGCCCCGACGACAAGACACGACCGCCGCGGCGGGTTTGCCCGCCCACTTTCCGCGAGAGGAGTAAAAGAGTCTGTCCAAAAAGGCGCATGCCTGTCCGGCGGGTCCGGCATAGTACACGGGAGCGCCTACGATCACCGCGTCGAACTCCTCCGCGCGAGCGTTCAGAGTGTTCACGCCGTCGTCAAAGACGCACTTTCCGGTCTTGAAACAGGTCCGACAGGCGATACAGCCGGCGACGGGCTTTTTGCCCACCTGGTATATTTCGGTCTCGATCCCGTGTTCGTTCAGTTTGTCAGCGACTTCTTTCAGAGCGGTGTAGGTGCAACCTTTCGCGTTGGGACTGCCGTTAATCAACAAAACTTTCATAGCTTCCTCCGATACTTTTCTATTGATTAGTATAGTACGGAAAGGACTTTTAGTCAATCCTTTCCCATCCGTCGCGGGTATAAAGGGCGGTCCTTTTGCATAGGATAGAGAAAAACGGGGGCATATGAATCTGATCAAAAAGACGGTGGTCCTGACCGGACGGGAGGACGGATATCTGTCGGTCGTGCGCGTCGGGGACGACGTCGGCATGAAAGTCGTGGGACAAAACTTCTCCGACTCGATGATCGCGGGCGTAAAGCTCGGCGAGAGGCTCCTTGCCTTTCCTTTGACGGGGGCAAGGACCGAAAAGGAGTATGACGACGTGGACTTTAAGGAAAACGATCGTATCGGGTGCGTGATCGCACAAGACGGCAAGGTCATCGCTCGAGGCGGGCTCATACTCAAAGTCTCCGACGTGACGGAAGAACTCGCGTTCGCGCCCGCGGTCGCTCTCCCGTCGGTCGAAGAAGGGGAAAAGGAAACGGAGGAAAAGCCAATAGAAGACGCGCCGCAAGAGAGTAAAGAGTCGGAGGACGAACGGGAAGAACTCCTCTTCCGGCTTGCCGCGTCCGACGGCGCGGTCTACTACACCGGCGTAAGGGAAAAGCTGGACGAACTGTTCGTCATCCATCCCGTCGAAGACAAGTTGAAGTCGGCGTTCCCCGATTCGGAATGGATCAAGATCAACTATGACGGCGAGGACTACTACGTCGTGGGTCGGCTCAGAGAAGAGGGGCGAGTGACTTTGATCGGATACGGCGTCCCGGGCAAGGAGCGCGTCCTTCCGCCCAAGATCGCCTCCGGCGTGGCGAACTTTTTGAAGGTGGAGGGACTGCCGTCGGGCTATGACGGCTACTGGCTTCTGTTCCAGGACGCCACCACGGGAAAACTGGTCAAATAACCGTTCGATCGGGCTTACTCGCAGGTTAATAAGGGATATTCTTCTTCCTTTCGTCAAAAATCCCTTTCGGAGGGATTTTTATATGAAGACTTGTCTTATTATCGGCGGATCGTCGGGGATCGGGGAGGCGACGGCAAAGCGTTTTTCCTCCTCGGGGTACGACGTGACCAATCTGAGTCGCCGTCCTTGTACGGTCGCCGGCGTCAAGAACATACTCTGCGACGTCTCCGACAAAGAGGCGTACGGACAAGAATTGACAAAGTACGCGCAGGGGGTCGGACGTCTCGACGTACTGGTCTATTCGGCGGGTTTTTCCATGTCCGCGCCTTTGGAGTACGTCGAAGAAGCGGACGTGCGCTATCTGTACGAGGTGAATTTTTTCGGATTTTTGTTCGCCGTAAAGCGTCTTTTGCCCGTCTTGCGACAGGGGCGAGGGACGGCGTGCGTGGTGAGTAGTCTGGGCGCGTTGGTCCCCATCGCGTACGACGCTTTCTATACTTCGTCCAAAGCCGCCGTTAACGCGTTGATTCGGGCGCTTCGGCTGGAACTGTCAAAAAAGGGCGTCAAAGCGCTCGCTGTCATGCCCGGCGGAACGGCGACGGATTTCACTTTCAAACGAAAGGTCTACAAGAGGCAGTCCGTCGGGGACTATCGGCGGGATCTCGTCTCGGCGACACGGTTTTTGCAGAAGACGGAGCAGTCCGGACAGTCTCCCGAAGCCGTGTCAAAAGTCGTCTTTCGACTTTGCGCAAGAAAGAAGCAGGGCGTGTATACGTCGGGGTTTATCAACAAGTGCGCCGCGCTTTTGGCGACGATCGTCCCGCAGGGGCTACTGTCCCGTGCGGAAGCCTTCTTCTATTTTCGTTTGGGCAAAAAATAAAGCGGTCGAAGGACCGCTTTTTCGCCTGTACCGGCGATCATTGATAGGTCTTTGTCGTTCCGTCGGAAAAACGCACCGAAAACGTCGCGGAATAGGTCTGCCCCTCGAAGATCTTTTCCCATTCGTCGATCGTCCCGGCAAAGGATATCTCCTTCAGGTCGTAGGCGTGGTCGAAGATCTCGGGATAGAAAAAAACGTTCGGGTTGTTGATCGAGAGGGATTCTATCCCGGAGCAGTCAAACGCACCGCTCCCGACCGTCTTTACCGAGGCGGGGAGAGAGACTTTTTTGACGGCGGAGCAATAGAAAGCCCTGCGCCCGATCTCGCGCACACCTTCGGGGAGGACGACTTCTTTCGTCTTCACGTCGGAAAAGCACTCGTCGGCGATCAGAGCGACCCCTTCGGGGACGGTCACGCGGGACTTGTGCCCGGCATATCGGACCAAAGTGACTTCGCCGCGCTCTTTTTTATAGAAGAAGTCGCCGATCCGCAACTTCTTTCCGTCGGACATAAACAGGACGCTCTTCATATCAGTCCTTTGCGTTTTTGTAGGTCAGATCCTTTTTCAGATCGTACAATTTATCGGACAGATCGACCTTGTAGACGTGCGGATTGACAAGACGGGTGTACTCTTCCCAAAATTCTTCCCGCATTTTCTTGGCGTACGCGGCGATCTCCTTCAGCGTCGGGGAGAAGTAGACCTGGACCCCGTCGCGGAAGACTTCCACCATCAGATTGCGCATCGAGTATTTCGTAAAGGTCGTGTGCTTCCAGGTCTCCACCGGGTGGAAGATGGTCAAGGGTTTGGTCGTATCGAACGTCTCGTCGCGTAAAGATATCAGGTCGGCTTTTGCCTTTCCTTCCTCGTTGTAGATGCGCCACGTCGTCTTGATGCCCGGATTGGTTATCTTCTCTACGGTGTCGGAGAACTTCATTTTGGGGACCCAAACACCGTTTTCTTGCAGCGCGCTCAGTTTGTACACACCGCCGAGCGCGGGGGTCAGAGAGGAGGTGATGAGTTTCGTCCCGATCCCGTATACGTCGATCTTGGCGCCCTGCTGATTGAGGGAGGACAGGATATATTCGTCGATATCTCCGCTCGCGCAGATGACCGCGTCGGGATAGCCCGCTTCGTCCAGCATCTTCCGCGCCTCTTTGGACAGATACGCAAGGTCCCCGCTATCCAGTCGGATCCCTTTCGGCTTCAGTCCCTGCGCTCTCATCTCGTCGAAGACTTTGATGGCGTTGGGGACGCCGCTCTTCAAGGTGTCGTAGGTATCGACAAGGAGCAGACAGTTGTTGGGGTAGATCTTTGCATACGCCCGGAAGGCGTCCAGTTCGGTGGGAAAACTCATCACCCAACTGTGCGCGTGCGTACCGGAGCAGGGCACGTCGAACATCTGACAGGTCAGGACGTTGCTGGTGGAGGAGCACCCGCCGATAATGGCGGCTCTCGCGCCGTAGATCCCGGCGTCGGGTCCTTGCGCTCTGCGCAGACCGAACTCCATCACCGAGGCTTTTGCCTCTTGGCAGATCTTCATCGACTTGGTGGCGATCAGAGTCTGGTGATTGAGGATGTTCAAGAGAGCGGTCTCCACCAGTTGGGCTTGAATAAGAGGCGCCGTCACGGTCAGAAGAGGCTCTCCCGGGAAGACGATCTCGCCCTCTCGTATCGCGGAGATGCTGCCGGTGAACTTGAAGTGCCGGAGATACTCGAAGAAGTCTTCGCCAAAGAGGTTCAGACTGCGCAAGTAGGCGATGTCGTCCTCTTCAAAGTGCAGGTTGTTGATGTAGTCGATGGCTTGTTCCAGTCCGGCGCACACGGCGAATTCCAGATGCTCTTTGGCACGGAAAAAGACGTCGAAGTTTGCCATCGTGTCCGCCTTGCCCGTCTCGAGATAGGCGTTCATCATCGTCAGCTGGTACAAGTCCGTCAATAAAGTAAGATTTCTCATTTTTTCTCCTATATATATCGTCTTATCGAGTGCGGATCACACCGACGGGGTCGGCGTCTTCTCCTCTTTTTGTTTTCTGCGGATCCCTGTCCCGATGAAAAATTCGTCCGGGATCCCGTCTTTATACCATATTTTTTCCTTTCTCTTGACTTTTCGGACCGCCATAAAGACGATCGCCCCGAGGCTCAATACGGCTCCGACGGCGCAGGCGATCTGCGCGGTGTGGGGAATGCCGAACATATCGGTGCTGGTCCTAAAAAACTCCATCACAAAGCGGATGATGCAGTAGGTGCATAGATATTGCAGGACTCCGCTCCCGGTCAGATACAGGTGTCGGGAGATGTAGAACAGCACGAAGAAGAAGAGGATATCCAGCACCATTTCATAGAAAAACGCCGCCGGATGCCACTCCATCAGTCCGCCTCTGCTGATGAATACGGACAGCGGGAACCATTGCATATTCGGGTCGGTGACGACTTGTACGCCGTACAGCTCCTGGTTCATAAAGTTCCCCCATCTGCCCAAGCCTTGGCTGAGGAGGATGACGAAGACCACCGAGTCGGCGAGCTTCCAGAAGTTGACTTTTCTCCACTTGCACCAGATAAAGCCGCCCAGGATCCCCATCGGCGCGCCGGTGAGGATGGTCAGACCGCCGTCCCATACCGCAATGACGTCCAAAAAATTGTGTATTTTGCTGAGATTGGCAAACACCCACCCCAGTCTTGCACCGACGATGGCGAGAGGGATCGCGATCAAAAAGAGTTCGAGCGCGTCGTCGCTCTTGATGCCGGTCCTGCGCGCGAGCCGGATCCCGACCAAAAGTCCGATGACCATCGCGGCGGTGATGATGATGCCGTACCAGGCGATGGTCTTTCCGAAGAGGGTGAAAGCCACGCTTTCCACTTGTCCTGTCCAATGCATAGTTTAATTATCTCCGTAGATGTCCTTTCGATACTTTTCCTTAACGCAGGGGAAAGGCGAAAGTTTGTTTACAGCGTGACTTCGATCGCCCCGAAGTTGCGGACCGATACGCCGAAGACGTTTTTCTCGCCGAACAGCTTTTTCAGATACGCTATATACGGCGCGGCGTCTCGGCGATTGACGTAAGACAAAACCGTCCCGGCGAATCCGCCCCCGTGTACGCGGCACGCCAGAGTGTCCGGCAGACGCTTTAAGATCTGCAAGGCGAGCGGAATGGGTTGCGCCACGTCTCCTTTGGGGTAGCAGTTCTGCAACAGTTCGTAGCTGCTGCGCCCGCTCTCGTCCGTCAGGCGCAAAAAGGCGTCGGCGTCTCTGTCCTTGATGGCGTCAAAGGCGGCAAAGACCCGTTCGTCTTCCTCAAAGAAGTGCATCGCGCGCAAGATCGCCCGCCCGGAGAACTTGTTTTTCAGTTCGGGCAGAGCGGCAAAGAACGCGTCCTTGTCCACTTCGCGCAGGACCTTTTTCCCGAAAGCCCCCGCTATCGCGTGCATATCGGAGCGGATGGCGGCGTACTCGTCGGTCAGATCGCAGTGGTCTCCGCCGCAGTTGACGATGACGAGTTTCAGATCGGAAAAAGTCCACTCGACCGATTTTGCCGATGGAGTCGCCGGATCGAAAAAGTCCATATAGCTCACGCCGCCGTGCGCGACGGTCAGCTGGTCCATAAGACCCGACGGTTTGCCGAAGTAGACGTTTTCGGCATACTGACTGATGAGAGCCATCTCTTTATAGTCCATCTTGCCGTCGTTATAGAGGACGTTGAGTATCTCGCACAAAAGCAGTTCGAAAGCGGCGCTGCTGGACACGCCCGCCCCCTTGAAGATGGTGCTGTGCGTGTTGGCGATAAAGGGTCCCACTTTGCGCCCGCGGTCGCGGAATCCTTTCAGGACGCCTTTGAGGATGGCGTCGGAGGTCCCGTAGAGGTTTTCGTCGATCGCGTCGTCGTCCAGACGAACGGTGAAGGCGGGGTACCCGACCGAACGGATGGTCACGCTGTCTCCGTCGGTCACGTTGACGGCGGCGACTACGTCCATATCGATGGCGGAGGCGATCACATAGCCGTGGTTGTGGTCGGTGTGATTGCCGATCATCTCGGCGCGTCCGCTGGAGGAGAAGAAGCGCACCGGCGCGGAGAGCCCTTCTGTGAGGGAAGAGTACCGCTCGGCGACGGAGTCGATGGGCGCATCATACAATTTTTCGCTCAGGGAGCGGAAAGACGCGCTCTCCAGAATACTGACTTTGGTCAAAGCTCTTGCCATAACAAGCTCCTTTTTGGTATAATTGTGAATACAAGTATATCATACATTACTTGAAAGAGCAAGTTTTTTATATAAACGGAGGGATTAAGTATGGAAAAGGATGTGGCAAGGCTCATCGATCTGTTGGTCAACTACGGTCGGGAGAAGTTGGATCTCTGTCTGGAAGACGCCGTGTACGCAAGAAATCAACTCGGCGAACTGTTCGGCGTGGTCATGGGCGACATGCGAAAGGAGACGCCGGAAGACGTCCAGACGGTCATAGACGCTCTGACGGAAGAGGGCAAACGACTCGGCTTGACCGAAGACGGCGCCGAAATGCGCTTCGAGGCGAAGCTGTTCGGTTACGTTACGGCGAGTCCCGGCTACGTCCGTCGGTCCTTTATGCGCAGAAAGATGAGTACGGGCATCGAGAGCGCGACGGAATATCTGTATCAACTGTGCATCGACAATCGGTATATCCGTATGGCGGACATCCGCAAAAACATCCTTTGGTACGCCGACGGTCCGAAGGGGAAGATCGGCGTCACCATCAACCTCTCCAAGCCGGAAAAGGACAACAAGCAAGTCGCCGCGGAAAGGAACGCTACGCAAAATAAGTACCCCAAGTGTATGTTGTGTCTTGAGAACCTCGGCTTTCCGGGGACGGCGACCCATCCGGCGCGGCAGACTCTGCGCATCGTTCCGATAGACCTCGCCGGAGAGCACTGGCATATGCAGTACTCCCCCTACAGTTATTATCCCGAACACATCATCGTCTTCTCCGACGAGCATCGCCCCATGGCGGTCACGCCGACCACCTTTGTAAGACTCCTCGACTTTGTGGAACTTTTGCCGCACTACTTTTTGGGGAGCAACGCCGATCTGCCCATCGTCGGCGGGTCCATTTTGTCCCACGACCACTATCAAGGCGGCTCCAAGGTGCTACCCATGCTCCACGCACCCGTCCGCAAAACCTACCGGGTGGAGAAAGGGTTCAAGATCTCCGTCAAGGACTGGTACAATTCGGTCGTGAGCGTGACCGGACCGAGCAAGAGCAAGGTCGCTCTTGCCTGCGCCAAGATCCTCGCGCTGTGGCGTTCGTACACCGACGCGGAAGTCGGCGTCTATTCCCATACGGGAGACGTCCCCCACAATACGATCACCCCGATCGCCATGGTGGACGCGGACGGCAACTACAACGTGGATCTCATCTTGCGCAACAATCGCACCGACGAGGCGCACCCCGACGGCATCTTTCACCCGACCAAGGATATGCACCATATCAAAAAGGAGGGCATCGGGCTCATCGAGGCGATGGGTATGTTCATCTTGCCCGGCAGACTCAAGAGAGAGCTGGGCGCCGCCGAACAGATCCTGACGGCGGGGCAAGAACCCGACTATGCCGCTCTTAGGGAAGACCCGGCTGTCGGAAAGCACGCCGATATGATCAGACAGATCGGCGAAAAATACGGCTATTCACTGTCCGCCGACGAGGCGCACAAGCGGGTCAAAGAAGCGGTCAACGAGGTCTGTCTCAACATCCTCGAATGCACCGCCGTCTTCAAAAACGACGAAAAGGGCGCGGCGGCTTTCGAGCGTTTTATGGCGCAGGTCGTCGAGGTCTGTAAGTTGTCCCGCGCCTCCAAAAACATCTGAGCGGCAGAGTAAAATTCTGTAAAACGGGTGACGACTCTTGAAAAGGAAGGAAAAACTCGCTACCATACCGTGGGAGGCACGGATGAAAAAACTGTTTTCGATCGCGCTGATCATTCTCTGCGCGGTCGTGCTTTTTGCGTGCGGAAGCGAGGTCACGGCGCTGGAAGCCAAAAGCGCTGAAGTCAAAATAGCCGTCGGTTCGACGGTGGATCTTGCGACGTATTTTTCCATAGAAGGCGGAGGGGCGCCCGATTATTCCGTCAGTCCGGCGGACGTCCTCGTGCCCGACGGAAGGCTTTGGCGCGCGCAAAAAGAGGGAGAAGTTACGATCACGGCGACTTCCGGCGATCTTTCGGCGAGCGTCCTTATGCGGGTCTACGACAACAAGAAGATCGTCGTCGAACTACGCGACGCGACTTTCGTCTATGACGGAACGGTCAAAAATCTCTCTCTCGACTTGACTTTGCCCGAGGGGAGTCGGACGGAGTTCCGCTGCGGCGGCGAGATCTTTTCCGGCGCGACCGACCCCGGCGAATACGAGATAGAAGCCGAGCTGACCCTCCCCAAGGGCTATTCGGTCGAGTATGCCAAAAAGTCCGCCGTCCTCACGATCGAAAAAGCGGAGGCGGATCTGGACGGGATACGACTCCGCTCGGCGACGGAAGTCTACGACGGCACGCCCAAGACGCTCCGTATCGAGGGGACTTTGCCCGATTTTGTCACGGCTTCTTTGGAGTACTATTCCGACGGCGTAATGGTGGATCGGGTCGTGGACGCCGGCGTCTACGACGTCAAAGCGCGCTTTTTTGTGGACGAACGCTATTATGAAGTCCCGCTGGAAAAGTCCGCTCGTCTGACGGTAACGAAAGCCGTCTTGTACGACGGTCGAGACAGGAGTTTTTCCTACGTCTACGACGGGACGGAACACTTTCCGACGTTGATCTTGCCGACCGGGCTTACGGCGCGCTATTCCGTCTTGTCCGGGACCGAATTTGTTGCGAAAGAACAGTTCTTTGACGAATATGCCGGGAGGGCGTTCGCGGACGCCGACCGATACGTCGTCCGCGCCGATCTCACGATGGATCCCGCGCTGGTCAAAAACCATTCCGCGCCCTCGAGCCTCCTTTTGACCGTCCTGATCGACAAAGCGGACTTTTCGTCCGATCTCAAGTGGAAGGACGTGAAAGCGGTCTACACCGGGCGAGCGTATACTCTCGGATACGGCGACTACGACTTCGGATTGTACGGCGACTTGCCAACAGGCGCGGGAAGCGAATTCTCTCAAGGCGTCCCGGTTCGCTTTTTCAGCAATGGGGTCTTAGCGGACGTACACGAGTATGTGGACGCCGGAAAGTACTCCGTCGTGGCGAAGTTCGATATGCCCGACGGATATAAGAAAAACTATAACGATATAGAGGACCTGCGCTATACCGTCGTCATCGAAAAAGCGCCCTATCGGACGGACTACGTCTTTTCCGCGACCGATCTGTCGGGGACGGACTTTTCCACGTCGAGGACTTACGACGGATCGACGCATAAGTTTGCTTTACGGTTCCCGGACGAGCAAAAACGGGAGGCTTTTTTTGCCGATTGCGAAGTACGGTACTTCGTCCGGAGAGGGGCGGGAGAGCCGATATATTTTGCCGACGCGGCGAGCGTCCTTGACGCCGGGATCTACACCATCGGATGCGACGTGTCGTTTTCGGACGCGGAGAAGAACAAAAACTATTCTTTGCCGACGCCAAAAGAACTGATCGTCACGATCGACAAGGTCGTATTCGATATGACCGAAGTGCGATTCGACTCCGACGCCGTCGTGTACGACGGGACGGAGCATACCCTTGTCCCGACGGGCGTGCCCTCGGGAGTCGCTTATTTCGTCGAGGGCGGTCCGGTGACCGACGCCGGGCGGTACCCCTTTACGGTGCGGTTCTCTCCGACGGAGGTCCCGTCGATCGACGCATATCTGAAAGGAAGGGATGGGGAAATGCTCTCCGCCCGCGCAACCCTGATCGTAGAGAAGGCGACTTTTACGCCGGACAATCTGCCGACGTTTTCCGTAGAGACGGCGCAATATTCGCCTGCGACGACGCTTGCCGACAGACCCGTCCTCGCCGACGGCGTGGAGACTTCGTTCGTCCGATGGCGCACGCCCACCGAAGTCCCGACCTGCGATCGGACCCGATACGAAGCGGTCTATAATCCCGACGAAAAAAACTATCTCGGCTACGATATCCTTCTGACGGTGGAGACCACTCCCGTCACGCTGGACGCGGCGCGGTTTTCTCTGACGGAACAGTTTTTACCCTATACGGGCAGAACGGCGCAACCCGTCTTCGGGTACGACGGAGAGTACGGGACGGACCTCTGCCGACTGACCTATGAATGCGAGACCGACGCCACGTCGATCGGGACGCACGCTTTGACCGACATAGCGATCCGTCTCGCGGACGAAGCGGACTACCGTATAGAAGGCGACCTCGCCGCGACTTCGATAATCGTGCATATCTACGACGGAAATCTGTTCGAGTACGCCGGACTCGTCCTCAAAAAGTACAAGGGCAGACAGTCCGACGTCTCGGTGCCGGAGGGGACCGCGGACGTCTATCGCGGGGCTTTTTCCGGGAGCTATGTGACGTCGATCGAGTTCCCATCGTCCTTACGCGCCATGTCTACGAGTGCTTTGATCGGGCTGGATTCTCTCCGTACCTTGCGCGTTCCCTTTGTCGGGGCGGAAGAGGGAGGAGCGCTTTCCGACCCGTTCGGGACCGACGGAGTGCCCGCCTCCTTAAAAGAGGTCGTCGTGACCGACGAGACCATTGTCTCCGCAAGAGCTTTTCGCGGGTGCGCCGGTTTGGAGCGTATAACGTATGAGAAAGAGGTGACCGAAGTCGGCGACTACGCCTTTGACGGATGCGCCGCGCTCCGCGCCCTCTCTTTCCCCGCGCTCGAAAGACTGGGTCGCTCGGCTCTCCACGGGTGCTTTGCTCTGACCGACCTGGACCTTCCTTTCGTGGGAGAGACCGACTTCACAGAGACCGTCTCCTGTCTCTTCGGGTCCGACCTCGGCGACAATCTCTATAAAAACTATTCCATCCTGTCCATCGACTTATCAAAAGGACGATTTGCGCAAGTGCCTTCCGGCGCGTTCCAAGGGCTGACGACTCTGCAAAAGATCCTTTTACCTAAGAGCGCCCTCTCTTACGGGTACGGCGCCTTCGAGGGGACGTCGGCTTCGGTCGCTCTGCCCAACGGGTTGACCGCGCTGGATCCGGGGACTTTTGCCGGGTACGAGGGGACGGAAGTCGCCTTGCCGGAGGGGCTTGTTCGGATCGGTGATGACGCCTTCCGCGGAGCGTCCTCTATCCTTATTATTAATATACCGAAAAAAGTCACACAGATCGGCGAGAGAGCCTTCTTCGATTGCCCCGCCGAAATAAGATTCGCGCAAGGGTCTTCTTACACCCGAGTTGGGACGAGGTCTTTCGCCGGGTATGCCGGCAAAGGGGTAGCGCTGCCCACCACGGTGTCCGACGTGGAGGACTATGCCTTTGAGGGGAGCGCCGTCGTCGCCTTCTCGACTTCGGCGACTTTGGGCAAGTTCGTACTCGCCGGTTGCGAACGGTTGGAGACCGCCTCGCTTACGACCGAGGTTCTCCCCGAAGGGACCTTCCGCGGGTGCAAAAATCTCTCCTCCGTATCGATCGGCAACGTGACGAGCGTCGGCGATTACGCTTTCGAGGGATGTTCCTCTCTCCGTTCCGTCGATCTCCCGTCCGGGCTGACGGCAATAGGGAAATACGCCTTCGACGGTTGCGACGCGTTGAGTCTTATGACCGTTCGCGCGGGTACTGTGCCCGATCTCGGCGTGCGCGCCCTTCCGACGAACAATCCCACCTGGTCCTGCTACGTCCCGGCGGCAAGCGTCCCGGCTTACGAAGCGGCGCTGGAAGAAAAGGGCTATCAAAACGTCGTCGTCCGCGCCATAGAATAACAGCGGAAATTATTCGGGACCGGTTTTATAGCCGGAGTCGGCGCGAAAATGTTAACCGCGCGGAAAAACTCTTCGGAGCGGAGTAAAAGGCTCTTTTTTTCTTTTTGTTTTTTGAAAATATCCGTAAAAATCGCTTGACTTGCTTGCTTTGGTCGTAGTACAATAGGAAAGCTGTTATTAGGGTAGATGTGGGAGGTTACCGATAAAAGCCCGGACTCACGACGGACTGACGCGGATAGTTTCCACGGACTTACGGCCCTGCTCGACGGGGACGACTAACTGAAATAAGAGCCGAAAATTCGGTTTTTTATTAAAAGGCAGCTCGACACACGCGGAACAGTGTGAAAGTTAGGTAAACAAACAGGAGGTACAAACATGGCAGGTCAAAAGATCAGAATCAAACTTAAGGCTTATGACCACGACCTCATCGACAACTCCGCAAGGAAGATCGTTGAGGCGGTGAAGCGCACCGGCGCGAGCGTATCGGGTCCGATCCCGCTTCCCACAGAGAAAGAAATCGTTACGATTTTGCGTGCTCCGCACAAGTATAAGGACAGCCGTGAGCAGTTCGAACTTCGCACGCATAAGAGACTTATCGACATCTACAATTCCACTTCCAAGACCGTAGACGCTCTTATGAAGTTGGATTTGCCCGCGGGCGTCGATATTCAGATCAAACTGTAATAGGAGGCGTATCGTGAAAAAGGCTATTGTAGGCAGAAAGCTCGGTATGAGCCAAATATTCACCGCGGACGGGACGATGATCCCCGTGACCGTCATCGAAGCCGGTCCCTGCACGGTCGTGCAGAAGAAGACCGTCGAGAAAGAGGGTTATGACGCGGTGCAAGTCGCTTTCGGCGACGTCAAAGAAAAGAACGTTACCGCTCCCGTGAAGGGACACTACGCCAAGGCGGGCGTAAAGGCTCAGAGAGTCCTGCGCGAGTTCCGCTTCGACGATTGCTCCGGCTACGAAGTCGGCGCGGTCATCACCTGCGAGTCCTTCAACCTCGGAGACAAGGTCGCCGTCACCGGCAAGACCCGCGGTAGAGGTTATACCGGCGTCATTCAGCGTTGGAACGCGCAGCGTATCGGCTCCATGACCCACGGTACCGGTCCTATCCACCGCAGCGTTGGTTCTATGGGCGCTAACTCCGACCCGAGCCGCGTCTTCAAAAACAAGCATATGGCAGGTCAGTACGGTAACGAACAGGTCACTATCAAGAACCTTGAAGTCGTCCGCGTGGACGCCGCGAGGAATCTGCTTCTTATCAAGGGCGGCATCCCCGGCGCGAAGGGCAGCTTGGTCGTCATCAAGGCGTAAGGGAGGTTTAGGATGAAACTGAACGTATTGGATATCAACGGCAAGGCGAACGGCACCATCGAAGTCAGCGACGAGATCTTCGGCGCGGAGTACAACGAGGCGCTCATTCACCAAGTAGTCGTGGCACAACTCGCCAACAAGCGCCAGGGCACCAAGTCCACGCTGACCCGTACCGAGGTCCGCGGCGGCGGCATCAAGCCGTGGCGTCAAAAGGGTACCGGCAGAGCCCGTCAGGGCAGCATCCGCGCTCCGCAGTGGAGACACGGCGGCGTGGTCTTTGCGCCGAAGCCCAGAGACTTCTCCAAAAAGATCAACAAAAAGATGCGTACGCAAGCGTTCAAGAGCGCCATCAGCCAAAAGCTGAGACAGGACGAACTCTTCGTGGTCGACAAGCTTGAACTCGCCGAAGCGAAGACCCGCCTCATGGCTAAGGTCTGCGAGGGACTCGACGCCGGCAAGAAGGCGCTGTTCGTCATCGCCGGTGAAAATGAGAACGTGGTCAGAGCCACCAAAAATCTCGCCGACGCCGCCGTGACCGGAGCGGACATCCTCTCCGTCTACGACCTCGTCGCCGCCAACAAAGTTTACTTGACCGTGGACGCCATCAAAGCTATCGAGGAGGTAAACGCGTAATGAACAACTACGACATCATCATAAAGCCGGTACTCTCCGAAAAGAGCTACGCCGGGATCGGACTGAAGGACTACACCTTCATCGTCCAAAAGAAAGCGACCAAGACCGAGATCAAGGCAGCCGTGGAGCAAATCTTCGGCGTGAAGGTCGCCAGAATCAACGTCACCAACTACGACGGTAAGGTCAAGCGCATGGGCAGGACCGAGGGAAGAAGAGCTTCTTTCAAGAAAGCCTACGTCAAACTTACCGAAGACAGCAAGCCGATCGAATTCTTCGAGAGCTTGTCGTAAAGGAGGCAGAAAATGGCTATTAAGAGATACAAACCGACCAGCCCTGCTCGCAGATTCTACACCACGAGCGACTATGCGGAGCTCTCCGGGCACAAGCCCGAACGGAGCCTGCTCGAGTCCAAGTCCAAGAGCGGCGGCAGAAACAGCTACGGCAGGATCACCGTCCGTCACATCGGCGGCGGAAACAGACAAAAGTATCGTATCATCGACTTCAAGCGCAACAAGGACGGGATCCCCGCCAGAGTCAAGAGCATCGAGTACGATCCCAACCGCAGCGCCAACATCGCTTTGCTCGCGTATGCGGACGGCGAAAAGAGATACATCCTCGCACCTCTCGGACTGAACGTGGGCGACACCGTCGTCAGCGGCGAGGGCGCGGACATCAAGGCGGGCAACTGCCTCCTGCTCTCCGACATCCCCGTCGGTACCATGGTCCACAACGTGGAGCTCCAGCCCAAACGCGGCGGACAGATCGCCCGTAGCGCAGGCGCTGCCGCTCAGTTGATGGCGAAAGAGAACGGCAAAGCCACCCTGCGTATGCCCAGCGGCGAGATGAGATACGTCCCTCTTGCCTGCAGAGCGACCGTCGGTCAGGTCGGCAACCTGGAGCACGAGATCGTCTCTTTGGGTAAAGCCGGTCGTAAGAGACACATGGGTATCAAACCTACCGTACGCGGCGTCGTCATGAACCCCTGCGATCACCCGCACGGCGGTGGCGAGGGCAAGTCGCCTATCGGTATGCCCGGGCCTGTCACTCCTTGGGGTAAGCCGGCACTCGGTTACAAGACCCGCAAGAAGAACAAGACCACCAACAAGTCGATCATCAAGCGCATCAATTAGTCTTAGGAGGAACAATGAGCAGATCTATTAAGAAAGGACCTTACGTCCACGAGAGCTTACGCAAAAAGATCGTCGCCATGAACGCATCCGGCGACAAGAAGCCCATTAAGACTTGGTCTCGCGCCTCCACGATCTATCCCGAATTCGTCGGACACACCATCGCCGTCCACGACGGGAAGAAACACGTCCCCGTCTACATCACCGAGGACATGGTCGGACTGAAGCTGGGCGAGTTTGCCCCGACGAGAACCTTCCGCGGGCACGCCGGCAGCAAGACCACAGCCAAGAAATAGGAGGAAATATGGGCAAGACTTATTACAAAGCAGTAAAGAGAGCGGAAAATGCGGACAGAAGACCGCACGCCACCGCCAAGTACATCCGTATCAGCCCCTACAAGGTCAGAGCGGTCCTGGACTTGATCCGCGGCAAGAGCTACCGCGAGGCAGTCGCCATTTTGGAAAACCTCAACAAGTCCTCTTCCGAGCCCATCCTCAAGGTGGTCAAGAGCGCCGGAGCCAACGCCGAGAACAACCTCAGCATGAACACCGACGAGCTCTACGTCGCCGAGTGCTACGCCGACCAGGGACCCACGCTCAAGAGATATATCGCCAAAGCCCACGGCAGAGCCGGTGGGTTGCTCAAAAGAACGAGCCACATCACCGTCATTTTGGACGTTGTGAACAAATAGGAGGTATATTATGGGTCAGAAAGTTAATCCGCATGGGTTGAGAGTAGGCGTCATCAGCGGTTGGGATACCCAATGGTATGCCGACAAAAAGACCTTCGGTAAGTTCATCGCCGAAGACAACAAGATCAGGACCGAACTCAAAAAGAAGTACTTCGGTGCCGCGGTCAGCAAGATCATGATCGAGCGCGCCGCTAACACCATCACCGTCAATATGTACTGCGGTCGTCCGGGCGTCGCCATCGGCAAAGAGGCAGTCGGCATAGCGGAAATCAAAATGACGGTGGTGAAGATCGTCCCAGGCAGAGTCGTCAACATCAATGTGCACGAAGTCAAGCGCGTGGACTCCGACGCTCAGCTCGCCGCCGAAAGCATCGCGGCAAGCCTGGAAAAGCGTATCCAGTTCCGCAGAGCTATGCGTCAGGTCATGGGCAGAGCGATGAAGAGCGGCGTCAAGGGTATCAAGACGATGGTCAGCGGCCGTCTGGACGGCGCGGAGATCGCCCGCTGCGAGCACTACAGCGAGGGAAGCATTCCTCTTCAGACGCTGCGCGCGGACATCGACTACGGCTTTGCCGAAGCGCATACCACCTACGGCGTCATCGGCGTCAAGGTCTGGATCTACAAGGGAGAAGTCTTCGCGGAAAAGAAGACTAAAGGAGGCGACAAAAATGTTAATGCCTAAGAGAGTAAAAAGAAGAAAGCAGCACAGGGGCAGAATGACCGGTAAAGCCAACAAGGGCAATATCATCGCCTACGGCGAGTACGGTCTGGTCGCGCAAGAGCCGAGCTGGATCACCAGCAACCAGATCGAGGCAGCCCGTGTCGCTATGACCAGATACATCAAGCGTGGCGGTCAGGTTTGGGTCAACATCTTCCCCCACAAGCCTATCACCAAAAAGCCTGCCGAGACCCGCATGGGCTCCGGTAAAGGTAGCCCCGAGTACTGGGTCGCCGTCGTCAAGCCGGGCAGAGTGCTGTTCGAGATGGCGGGAGTTTCGGAAGAAGTGGCGAGAGAGGCTCTGCGCCTTGCCGCCAACAAACTCCCGATCAAGTGCAAGTTTGCTAAAAAAGCGGACGTAGTAACGGAGGGTGAAGAATAATGAAAACGATCAAGTTTTTTGAAATGAGCACTGAGGAGCTCAACAGCAAGTTGACCGAACTCAAGGCGGAACTCTTTAACCTCAGATTCAAGCACGCGACCAACCAACTGACCAATCCGGCGGTGATGGTGGAGTGCAAAAAGGACATCGCCAAGGTTAAGACGATCCTGCGTCAGCGCGAGCTCGGCATCTCCGCCGAACCCGTCAAAAAGGCGAAGAGAACCGCGAAGAAGAAGGAGGACTAATCCATGGAAAGAAATCTCAGAAAATCGAGAATCGGGATCGTCGTAAGCGACAAAATGGACAAGACCATTGTCGTGGCGGTCGTCAGAAAGGTAAAGCATCCTCTCTATAAGAAGTACATCACCCACACCAAAAAGTTCAAGGCGCACGACGAACTCAACGAGTGCCGTATCGGTGACAAGGTGGAGATCGTCGAGACCAGACCTATCAGCAAAGACAAGTGCTGGAGACTCGCCGAGATCATAGAGAAGGCTAAATAGTAGGAGGTCGGAAATGATACAACCACAATCCAGATTGAAAGTCGCCGATAACTCCGGCGCCAAAGAGATCATGTGCATCCGGGTCTTGGGCGGTTCGTATGTCAGAAGCGGCAACATCGGTGACGTCATCGTCGCCAGCGTCAAGTCCGCTACCCCCAACGGCACCGTCAAGAAGGGCGACGTCGTCAAGGCGGTCATCGTCCGTACCCATCAAGGCATCATGAGAGCGGACGGCTCCCACATCAAGTTCGATGACAATGCCGCCGTCATTATCGACAATCAGAAACAGCCCCGCGGCACCCGTATTTTTGGGCCGATCGCCAGAGAGTTGAGAGACAAAGACTATATGAAGATCATCTCTCTCGCTCCCGAGGTTCTGTAGGAGGTTAGCAATGAAACTGAGTGTTAAGAAAGGCGATTTCGTCAAGATCATCGCCGGTAGCGACAAGGGCAAGACCGCCCAGATCATCGCGGTGGACGCCGAGGCCGGCAGAGTCACCGTCGAAGGCAAGGACGTCTCCCAGAACAAGAAAGCAGTTAAGGCGAGAAAGGCGTCCGATCGGTCCGGCATCATCAACATGCCCAAGACCATCGACGTCAGCAACGTGATGCCCATCTGCGCCGCCTGTGGCAAAGCCGTCAGAGTCAAGCACTCCGTCGACGCCGAAGGCAAGAAGGTCCGTATCTGCGGTAAGTGCGGCGCCGTCCTCGAGACCAAGAAGAAAGAGGAAAAGAAGGCGAAGACCACCGTCAGAAAGCGCACCAAGAAGGCCGTCGAGGAAGCTCCCGCTACCGACGCAACCGTAACCGAATAGGAGGCAGCAAATGGCAGATAAATATGTAAACAGAGTCAAGGTCCGCTACACCGACGAGGTTGTGCCCGCGCTGGAAAAAGCGTTCGGCTACAAGAACGTCATGCAGGTCCCCAAGCTCGAGAAAATAACCATCAATATGCGTCTGGGCGACGTGAAAGACAACGCCAAGTCTCTTCAGATCGCGGTGTCCGAGTTGGAAAAGATCGCCGGACAAAAGCCGGTAGAGACCAAAGCCAAGAAGTCGGTCGCCAACTTTAAGGTCCGTCAAAACATGGTCGTCGGCGCCAAGGTCACCTTGCGCGGGATGAGGATGTGGGACTTCTTCGACAAGTTGGTCAGCATCGCGCTCCCTCGCGTCCGCGACTTCAAGGGCGTCCCGACCGACAGCTTCGACGGCAGAGGCAACTATGCTCTCGGTATCAAAGAGCAGTTGATCTTCCCGGAAATCACTTACGATCAGATCGAAAAGGTGCGCGGATTCGACATCAACTTCGTCACCACCGCGAACACCGACGAAGAGGCAAAAGAGCTCCTTAGATTGCTCGGGATGCCTTTTGCGAAGTAGGAGGTAAAAGATGGCTAAAAAGTCGATGATAAACAAGCAACAAAAGAAGCAGAAGTTTTCCACCAGAGAGTACACTCGTTGCTCCATCTGCGGCAGACCTCACGCTGTCTTGAAAAAATACGGCATTTGCAGAATTTGCTTCCGGAATTTGGCTTACAAAGGTCAGATCCCCGGCGTAAAGAAAGCGAGCTGGTAAGGAGGTACAAAAAATGGCTATTACGGATCCCATTGCAGATATGCTCACCCGTATCAGGAACGGTTTGACCGCTCGTCACGAGACGGTCGTCGTGCCCGCCAGCAAGGTCAAGATGGACATCGCCAACATTCTCGTCGAAGAGGGCTTCGTCAAGAGCGCCGTCCTCGAGGAGAAGAAGGAGAACGAGCCCTGCGCTTACATCAAGATCGAACTGAAGTACGGACCGAACTACACCAAGGTCATCACCGGACTGAAGAGAATCTCCCGTCCCGGACTCAGAATCTACGCGAAGAAGGACGAACTGCCCAGAGTCTTCAACGGACTCGGCATTGCGATCATCTCCACCAGCAAGGGAATCATGACCGACAAAAAGGCGCGCGCTATCGGCGCCGGCGGCGAAGTCCTCGCCTTCGTATGGTAAGGAGGTAAAATATGTCCCGTATAGGTAGATTACCCATCAAGATCACCGACGGAGTGACTGTGACCGTGGCGGACAATGTCGTCACCGTCAAAGGCAAACTCGGCACGTTGACCCAAGTGATCGAAAACAAAGATATCAAAGTCGAAGTCAACGGCGACCACGTGGAAGTCAAGAGAGACAACGAGCTCAAGACGACCAAAGCGGCGCACGGACTGTACAGAGCGCTCCTCCACAATATGGTCGAGGGCGTCACCAAAGGGTATGAGAAGTCCTTGGTCATCAACGGCGTCGGTTATAAGGCGCAGATGGAAGGAAAGAACCTCGTCCTCAACGTCGGCTATTCCCATCCCGTGACCGTCGTCGCGCCGGAAGGCATCGTCTTTGCCTGCCCCACGATCACTGAGATCACCGTCAAAGGCATCGACAAAGTCCTCGTCGGACAAATCGCCGCCAACATCAAGGCTATCAGGAAGCCCGAGCCCTACCACGGATACGGCATCCGCTACAAGGATGAGACCATCATCCGTAAGGAAGGCAAGACTGCAGGTAAATAAAGGAGCGCACCATGATTAGCAAGATCAACAAGAACGAAGTAAGAAAAGCAAGGCACGACCGTATGCGCTTTAAGATCAACGGTACTGCCGAACAACCCCGTCTGAACGTGTACCGGTCTTTGAACCACATCTACGCGCAGATCATCGACGACTCCGCCAACAACGGCAACGGAGCGACGATCGTCAGCGCCAGCACCGTGGAGAAAGAGATCGCCGCCAAGGTCGCCGATCTGAACAAGACCGACGCTGCCAAAGAAGTCGGAAAGATCATCGCCGAGAGAGCTAAGGAAAAGGGAATTTCCGCCGTCGTCTTTGACAGAGGCGGGTACCTGTACACCGGACGCGTCGCGGCTTTAGCGGACGGCGCCAGAGAAGGCGGACTGGATTTTTAGGAGGGTACCATGGCAAGAAACGAGAAATTTAGCAGAGAGCCGAAGGACGATCTGATCAAAAAGACAGTCTCGGTCAACCGCGTCACCAAAGTCGTCAAGGGCGGTCGCAATATGCGTTTTGCCGCGTTGGTCGTCGTCGGCGACGGCAAAGACAGAGTGGGCGTCGGCTTAGGCAAGGCGAAGGAAGTGCCCGAAGCCATCGAGAAAGCGACCAAGGCCGCGCAGAAGGCGATGGTCACCATCTCTTTGGTCGGCTCCACCATTCCTCATGCGATCGAGGGCGTCTACGGCAGAGGCAAAGTAAAACTGATGCCCGCCGAAGAAGGTACCGGCGTCATCGCCGGCGGTCCTGTCCGTGCGGTCCTGGAAGCCACCGGCATCAAGGACATCCGTACCAAGTCCATCGGCAGCAACAATCCCATTAACTGCGTCAAGGCGACCATCAACGGTCTCGCCGCGCTCCGCACCGCGGAGGAAGTCGCTAAGATCCGCGGCATTGACGTGAGCAAACTCACTGACTAAGGAGGGCGTCATGGCTAAGATAAAAGTTACTTTGATCAAGTCCACGATCGGCCGCGTCGAAAAGCAGCAGGCGACCGTCAAAGCGCTCGGACTCCACAAGATCGGCTCGTCCAAGATCCACGAGGACACGGCAGCCGTCAGAGGTATGATCACCAAGGTGAGCCACCTCGTCAAGGTCGAAGAGATTGCCGAGTAAGGAGGTTAACGATGAAATTACACACAATCGCACCGGCACCCGGTGCAGTCACTAAGCCGAAGAGACTGGGCAGAGGTATCGGTTCCGGTCTGGGCAAGACCTCGGGCAAAGGTCACAAAGGACAGTGGGCTCGTAGCGGCGGCGGGGTCAGACCCGGATTCGAGGGCGGCACGATGCCCTTGACCAGACGTCTCCCGAAGCGCGGCTTCAAGAACGCCAAATTCAAGAAAGTCTATTCTATCGTCAATTTGAAGACTCTCGAAGAGAGATTCGAGGCGGGTGCCGTTGTCAACGCGCAAGTGTTGCTCGAGATGGGCGTCCTCGCCAAAATCGAGGAGTACGGACTCAAAGTTCTCGGTGATGGAGAACTGACCAAGAGTCTGACCGTACAAGCTAACAAGTTCACCGAGTCCGCCGCGAAGAAGATCACTGAAGCCGGTGGGACGGCAGAGGTCCTCTAATGCTTCAAACGATCAAGAACGCTTTCAAATCGCCGGAAATCCGCAAGAAGATGCTCCTGACCCTGGGGATCCTGTTGATCTACAGGTTGGGTTGCTTCGTGCCGATTCCCGGCATTAACCTTTCCACGACCTTCGGGGCGGCTACGGAAAACGACTTCATGGCAATGCTCAGCATGATTACAGGCGGCTCGTTGCAGAACGGTACCCTCTTTGCTTTGGGTATCATCCCGTTCATCAACTCATTCATAATCATGCAGCTTTTGACATTGGTCATTCCAAAGCTGGAAAAACTCTCCAAGGAAGGGGAAGACGGACACAAGAAGATCAATCAGTATACGAGATATCTTGCGATATTGCTGGGTCTTATTCAAGCCATCGGCGTTATGTTCAGTTGGCGTAGCAATATCACCGGCGTATTCGGAGCGACCGACGGCGCCAGCAAGGTCTTCACCGAGATCTTCATCGTCATCATATTGACCGGCGGCAGCGCGTTGGTTATGTGGTTGGGTGAAAGGATCACCGAGTACGGCATCGGCAACGGCACGTCGCTGATCATCTTCGTCGGTATCGTATCCAGCCTCGGCACCAGCCTCGGCAACGCCATCTTCAGTACCATTCCTTCCCAAGTGAAGGACGGCGACCTGACCGGTATCTGGTATCTGATCGGCTTCATTGCTTTGGTCATCGTGTTGTTCGGACTGATTGTATTCGTCGATATGTCCGAGAGACGCATCCCCGTCCAGTCTGCCAAGCAGGTCAAGGGCAACAAGAGGTACGGCGGACAGTCCACCCATATTCACATCAAGGTGAACTCGGGCGGCGTCATGCCCATCATCGTCGCCTCCAGTATCATCATGTTCCCGCAGATGATCCTGCAGTTTGTGGGGAGCACCTCGGATTTCGTGGTGTGGTGGTACACCTGGATGGGCGTCGGCGGCCATCTGTATCCGCTGTTCATGTTCCTGTTCATCATCTTCTTTGCGTACTTCTATGCGCAGATCCAGTTCAATCCGGACGACATCGCGCGTATGATCCAGCAAAACGGCGGCTTTATTCCGGGGATCCGCCCGGGCAAGGCGACCAGCGATCATTTGAGGAAGATCAACAACAGGATCACGCTCTTCGGGGCACTGTTCCTTGCGTTTGTCTCCTTGATCCCCATCTACGTGCTGCAGATCCAGGGCTTCCAGAGTCTGGGATTGAATCACGCTTTCAGTGCGACGGGACTTCTGATCGTCGTCAGCGTTGCGCTTGAGTTTGACAAACAGCTCGAGAGCCAGTTGCTGATCAAGAACAATAAAGGATTTTTGAAATAATGAAGATCATTCTTTTAGGAGCGCCGGGAGCCGGAAAAGGCTCCCAGGCGACCAAAATCGCAGCTAAGTACGGCATCGCCCATATCTCCACGGGCGACGCGCTCCGCGCCAATATCAAAAACGGCACCGAGCTCGGCAAGTTCGCCAAGTCCTACATCGACAAGGGACTCCTCGTCCCCGACGAAGTGGTGGTAGGCATCGTCGCCGACCGCATCAAACAGGACGACTGCAAAAACGGGTTTCTGCTCGACGGCTTCCCCCGCACGGTGGCGCAAGCCGACGCTTTGGGCAAACTGACCGCGATCGACGCCGTCATCAACATCAACGTCGATTTCAGCCTCATCACCGCTCGTATTACCGGCAGACGTATGTGCGCTTGCGGAGAGACCTATCATGTGTCCACCTACAAGTCGGACGTCTGCGCCAAGTGCGGCAAACCCCTCTATCAAAGAGCGGACGACAAAGAGGAGACCGTCAAAGAGCGTCTCGCCGTGTACGAAAAGCAGACCGCGCCTTTGGTGGACTACTACAAAAACGCTCACATCCTCTTCAACGTGGATGGGAACAAGTCCATCGATGAAGTCTTCGCGGAGATCGTGGAGACCCTCGAGTTCGTCAATAGCACGAACGAGATCTTTGACGGCATTAAAAAGGCGAAGAAGTGATCACGGTTAAGTCTCCGGAGCATATCGAATGTATGCGCATCGCCGGGAAAGTGCTCGGCGAGGTCCTCAATCTCGTTTCTGCCGCGGCAAAACCGGGCGTGACGACGAAAGAATTGGACGAATACGCATATGAACTGATCGTCAAAGAACACAAGATGGTGCCTTCGTTCCTGCACTACGACGGTTTTCCGGCGACGTTCTGCATCTCATTGGACGATGAAGTCGTCCACGGGATCCCTTCTAAAAAGCGGATCCTCAGGGAGGGAATGCTTCTTAAGTTGGACGGTGGCGTCGGATACGGCGGGTACCAGACCGACGCGGCGCGCACCGTAGCGATAGGAGAAGTTTCGGCGGAAAAGAGACGACTGATGGACGTGACCAAGGAGTGCTTTTTCGAGGGGATGAAGGTCCTCAAAAACGGCACTCGGCTGGGCACTCTCGGCGCGGCGATCCAGGCTCACGCCGAAAAGAACGGTTTTTCCGTCGTGCGGGAGTTGACGGGTCACGGGATTGGCACGGACGTACACGAAGACCCCGACGTCCCCAACTACGGAAAGGAAGGTCACGGGCTCCGGGTCTGCACCAATATGGTCATCGCGGTCGAGCCGATGCTCAATTTAGGGCGTCGTGAGATCTGGCAAAAGAACGACGGCTGGACGATCGTGACGCGGGACGGCAGCCCCAGCGCTCATTATGAGAATACGGTCGTCATCACCGACGACGGGGTGGAGATACTCACCCTGTAAAGGAGAGGAAAGATGGACAAACCCATATCGGTCGGCAGCGTGGTATTCAGTCGCGCGGGCAGAGACTCAGGCGTCTATTTCCTTGTGACCGAAGTTGTTGACGATACTTTTGTCAGGATCTGTGACGGAGACGTTCGCAAACTTGCCAAACCGAAGCTGAAAAAGATCAAGCACCTCAAGATCACGGGGGATGTGATCGAAAGCATCGGCGACAAGCTGCAAATAGGGACCAAAGTCTACGACGCCGAGATATACAGCGCGTTGAGACGGTATAATTCATAATTCAGGAGGACTGCAAGTGTCAAAGGACGACGTAATCGAAGTCGAAGGCGTGGTGGTGGAAATACTACCCGGGACGAATTTTAAGGTTAAGTTGACCAACGATCACATCATCACGGCATATTTGTGCGGCAAGATGCGCCAGCACACCGTGCGAGTGAGCGTAGGAGACAAAGTTAAGGTGGCAATGAGCCCTTACGACCTTAACAAAGGCAGAATAACGTACAGAAACAAGGGCTAATACGAAATTCGGAGGATAGGAAAAATGAAAGTCAGACCGTCGGTCAAACCCATTTGCGACAAGTGCAAGGTCATCAAAAGAAACGGCAAAGTTATGATTATTTGCTCGAAATATCCCAAGCACAAGCAAAAACAGGGCTAAAAGTATTTGCAAAAAGGTTTTGCTTGTGATATAATAGAAAGGCTACTGTCCCATACGGCAACGTATGGGCAACTTTGAGTTCAACGTGAAGGCGGCTGAACCGTGTAAAAACGGTTTTCTTCACAGATTTATATAGATAAACAACAGTAACAAAATTTGGAGGTTTTGAATGGCTCGTATAGCAGGTGTAGATTTACCCCGTGAAAAGAGAGTGGAAATCGGCTTGACCTATATCTACGGTATCGGCAGAGCTACGTCCAACAAGATCCTCGCCGAGACCGGGGTGGACCCCGACGTCCGCGTGAAGGACTTGTCCGAAGATCAGGTCGCCAAGATCCGCGACTACATCGAAAATAACGTCCACGTCGAGGGCGATCTTCGCCGTGAAGTGATGATGGACATCAAGAGGCTGAAGGATATCGGCTGCTACAGAGGCGTAAGACACAGAAAGGGGCTCCCCGTCAGAGGACAGAGCACCAAACAAAACGCTCGTACCCGCAAGGGACCGAAGCGTACCGTCAGCCGCTCCAAGAAGAAATAGGAGGTAAAAAATGGCAGTAAGAAGATCCGCAGTCAAGAAGAGAAAAGACTTAAAGCGCATTGAGAAAGGGCAAGTGCACGTGCACACCACCCACAACAACACCATCGTGACCGTCACCGATATGAACGGGAACACGATCAGCTGGGCTTCCGCCGGCGTGCTCGGACTGAAGGGCGCGCGTAAGGAGACCGCTTTCGCCGCGACCCAAGCGACCGAAAAGGCAGTCAACGAGGCGAAGATGCACGGCGTCAGAAAGGTGGAAGTTTTCATCAAAGGTACCGGACAGGGCAGAGAGCCGTCCATCCGCGCCATCCAGGCGTGCGACGTGGACATCACCATGATCAAAGATGTCTCCCCGATCCCCCACAACGGTTGCCGCCCGCCCAAGCGCAGAAGATTGTAATTAGGAGGTAGACAATGGCAAAATATACTGGACCCGATTGCCGTCTTTGCAGACGCGAGGGTTGCAAACTGTTTTTGAAAGGTGACAAGTGCTACGGAGAAAAGTGCACTTTCGTCAAGCGTCCCACCCCGCCGGGAATGCACGGTCAGGGCAGAAAAAAGCCCACGCCCTACAGCATCCAGCTGCGTGAGAAGCAAAAGGCGAAGAGGATATATAACCTCACCGAAAAGCAATTCCATAAGTACTACCTCATGGCGGAAAAAATGCGCGGAGCCACCGGCGAAAACATGCTGGTACTGCTTGAGCGCAGATTGGACAATGTCGTCTACCGTATGGGTATCGGCGTGAGCCGCGCGCAGTCCAGACAGATCGTCAATCACGGACACATCACTGTCAATGGCAAGCGCGTCAACATCCCCAGCTATCTCGTCAAAGCCGGCGACGTCATCGCCGTCAAAGCGAACAAGCAGGATCTGCCCTTCTTTGCGGAATTGAAGAATGCGAAGGTCAACAACAGCCTCAAGTGGCTCTCCTTCGATCCGGCGACTCTCGCAGGGAACATCGTCGCCCTTCCGACCCGCGAAGATATCGATATGTCCATAGCCGAACACATGATCGTCGAGTTGTACTCCAAATAAGGCGTAGCGAAAGCAAGGAGGAATTGCCATTATGATGGAAATAGCAAAACCCAAAATTACCGAAACCGTCGTCGTGACCGACGCCAAGTCGAAGTTCGTCGTAGAGCCTCTCGAAAGAGGCTACGGCAACACGATCGGGAATTGTTTGAGAAGGATCCTCTGCACGGCTCTTCCCGGAGCGGCTATCATCGGCATACAGATCGACGGCGTAAAGCATGAGTTCTCGACTATCCCCGGCGTCAAGGAAGACGTTGCGGAGATCATCCTCAATTTGAAGGACATCGCCGTCAAGGTCCACAACGAGGACACTTTCACGACCAGCAAGGTGAAATTGGTCAAGACCGGTGGTGGCATCGTGACCGCGGCGGACATCGATCTCCCGACCGACATCGAGATCATGAACAAGGACGCGTTTATCTGCACCATCGAGGACGGATATACTCTCGA
This sequence comes from Clostridia bacterium, assembly GCA_017476265.1. Classification (GTDB taxonomy): domain Bacteria; phylum Bacillota; class Clostridia; order Christensenellales; family DTU072; genus CAG-1782. The sequence continues at coordinate 26,459 of JAFVAC010000061.1, read as the reverse complement.
TATGATCTTGACAATCGGTACCGGCAGAGGCTATGTCGCAGGCTCTCACAACAAGCCCACCAACGAGCCCATCGGATATATCCCCATCGACGCACTGTTCTCTCCCGTCGTGGCTGTCAGCTATGACGTCGAGGCGACCCGTGTCGAGCAGTCCATCGACTATGACAAGTTGACGATCACCGTGGAGACCAACGCGACCAGCACTCCGCGCAAGGTCATCTCCCTCGCCGCCAAGATCATGAGCGACCACATGAAGCTCTTCATCAATTTGGTGGACGAAATGGAGAACGTCGATATCTTGGTCAACAAGGACGACAACGAACAGCAAAAGGCGCTCTTTATGAGCATAGAGGAACTGGACCTTTCCGTCCGTCCGCTCAACTGCCTCAAGCGCGCCGGCATCTTCACCGTGGAAGACCTCGTGAAGAGAAGCGAAGAGGATATGCTCAAAGTCCGCAACTTGGGCAGGAAGTCTTTGGACGAAGTCATCAAAAAGCTCGAGAGCTTCGGTCTGGGACTGTACAATAAAGACGAGTAAGGAGAAAGTAATACATGGCAAACAATCGTAAATTGGGTAAGAGAACCGATCAAAGAGTAGAACTGGTCTACAGCCAGGCTGCGCAACTGCTTTGGTACGGCAAAATCGAGACGACCGTCGAAAGAGCCAAAGAGGTCAGGAAGGTCGCCGAAAAGATGATCACCCTCGCGGTCAACACCTATCAGGACACCGTCAAGGTCACCAAGACCAAGGAGAACCAAAAGAACGAGAAGATCGAAGTCGAGTTCACCAACGACGGACCGAAAAAGCTCGCCGCGCGCAGACGCCTTATGGTGGACCTGCCCGATCTGCAAGAGCAAAAGGCAGCCAAAGAGAGCAAAGAGGCATTCCGTGAAAGGACCGCCGACATCAAACATCCTTTGGTGGAGAAGCTCTTCGGCGAATATGCTCCCAAGTATGACAAGAGAGCGCAAGAGCTCGGTCAGAAGGGCGGCTATACCCGCATCATCAAGACCGGCAACCGCCGCGGGGATGACGCTTCCACTTGCATCCTCGAATTGGTGTAAGCGGCAGTATTAAGGGCGGCATTATACGCCGAAACGAAGTAAGGTAAAGAGTATCCGAGTGGGTACTCTTTTACGTTCTTAGTTGGGCTCGTCATGGAGCGTAGCGAGAAATCATGACGCCAATGGCGTCAATTCATGAAGGTTCGACTTCAATTCATGACGACTTGTCGTCAATTCATTGCGACAGCATCACCTCCACTCTTCACTCTAAAAAAAGCGCATCGCGCATTTTCCTTGCTATTTTCTCTTTAGCGTGGTAAACTTTTAGTATTATTGAGGTGAAAATGATACTTTTGATGGACGTGGGCAATACGAATATCAAGCTCGGCTTGGCGAATGAGACGAAGACCGTGCAGACGTGGCGTATTGCGACCGATACGACGAGGACTGCCGACGAGTTCGGGATGATTTTGTTCGATCTGTTCCGTCAGAGCGGGTACGGATTCAAAGACGTGGACGGGATCATTCTGTCGAGCGTGGTACCCAGTATCAATTACACGTTGGAACATATGTGCACCTACTATATGAAAAAGAAGCCCATTATGGTCAACGGGGACATCCGTCTCGGAGGGATCAAAATCGACTATAACGACGGACAGTTGGGGTCCGACCGCATCGTCAATGCCGTCGCCGCCTACAAGATATACGGCGGTCCGGTCATCACGGTGGACTTCGGCAGTGCGACCACGTTCGGCGCGGTGGACGGAGAAGGGGTCTTCCGTGGCGGGTTGATCGCGCCGGGGATCAAAGCGAGCACCGACAGTTTGGTCAACACCGCGGCAAAGCTCCCCCGGATAGAACTTGTCGCGCCAAAACGCACGTTGGGCAAGAACACCGTCGAGAATATGCAGGCGGGCATCATCTTCGGGTTCACCGGGTTGGTGGAATATATTGTGAAAAGAATGAAGTCCGAAGAGGGGTTCGGGCAGGCGAAAGTCATCGCCACAGGCGGTATGAGCCAGCTGGTCACGCAGACGGACAGTCGGATCATCGACGTCGTAGATCGCGCGCTCTCTCTGAAAGGACTGAAAATACTCTATTACGAAAACGCGAAGGCGTAGGAGGACAAAATGAAAAAGATCGGCGTAGCACTACTCGGACTGGGTACGGTGGGAGGCGGAACGTACCGCATCCTCAAGGCGAATCATGACCGCATTATGGAAAACGACGGCGTCGATATAGAAGTCCGTCACATCATCGAGCGCGATGTCAAAAAGGCGGAAGCCCTCGGCGTGGATCCGGCTATCGTCGGATGCGACATCGACAAGGTCGTACAGGACGACAAAGTGCAGATCGTGGCGGAGTTCTTCGGTGGGATCGAGCCGGCAAAGACCTTTTTGATCAAGTGCCTGCTCGCCGGGAAAAGCATCGTCACCGCCAATAAAGAGCTTTTTTCCAAACATTGGGACGAACTGGAAGCCGCGGCAAAGAAGGGCGGCGCCGGGCTGTACTTCGAGGCGAGCTGCGTCGGCGGCGTGCCTATCATCAGGACCTTGACCGACAGTATGCAGGGCAACAATATCCTTTCTCTGATGGGCATCGTCAACGGCACTACCAACTTCATCCTCTCCAAGATGGCGGACGAAGGTAGCGACTATGCGGAGACGCTGAAAGAAGCGCAGAACCTGGGGTATGCCGAAGCCAATCCCTCCGCGGACGTGGACGGATTCGACAGCACCTACAAGTTGAGCATCCTCTCCAGCCTCGCTTTCCGCACCAAGGTGCCCGTCCCTTGCATCTACCGAGAGGGGATCGGCAAAGTCAGCAAGGACGACATCGCCTACGGCAAACGCTTCGGCTACACCTTAAAACTGCTTGCCATCGCCAAGCAAAACGGCGACAAGATCGAAGCGCGCGTCCATCCGGCGTTCATCCCCAACGATCATCCGCTTGCTTCCGTCAAAGGGAGCTTTAACGCCGTCCATATCGTCGGCGACAACGTGGGCGACATCATGCTCTACGGCAGAGGGGCGGGAGACCTTCCCACCGGCAGCGCCATCGTCTCCGATATCGTCTACGCCGCGACCAAAGCGGAGCCCAAATATACCTCTTTTGACAATAGGAACGACGTCTCCACCGAAAAGTTCTCCACCGACTTTGAGTGCAAGTACTATATCCGTATGTCGGTCGCCGACGAAGCGGGCGTTCTTGCCAAGATCTCCGGCGTCTTCGCAAAGAACAACGTCAGCATCAGTACGATGGTACAGGACGTCGCCGCCGACGGAGCAAAACTCATCTTCCTCCTCCACAAGACGAAAGAGTCCGCCGTCAACGCGTCCTTGCGGGAGATCGAGTCTCTCTCCTGCGTCAAGTCGATCGACGGTATCATCCGCGTGGAGGAATAATCGAAAAAAAGTCGCAAAAAAGGCGCCGTTCGGCGCCTTTTTACTTGTATTTTTTGATCAATTGTTTTATATCTTTCAGCAGTTCGAGGTCGGTTTTTGATAGTTCTTCATAATCGTCCAGTTCCAAAAGGTAGTTGCAGTCCAGTTTTAAGATACGGCAGATCTGTTGTAACTGTTCCATACTCGGTTCTTGCAAATCTCGCTCGATTTTGGAGTAATTGGACTGATTCATCGGGATCTGCGCCGCAACCTCGGTCTGTTTAAGCCCCAGTTCTTCCCGCGCTCTTATTATTTTTGCCCCGAATCCTTTCATATCTTTTTCCTCTACCTTAAATTATATAATAATTAACAAAAACATAGACGAATTGTTAAAAATAATATAATATGATAATAATAGGTAAAAAATAACTTAATATATTGAAAAATGGTAAAAGAAAAATGGAGGAAGATTAAAAATGAAAAAAATCGCATTGGCATTCGTAATTGTCTTGCTGATAGGGGCTGTCGCCGGCTGCGGAGCAATTCAGCAACAATTATCCGCGCCAACAGGTGTTGTGATAAACGGCTCGCGCATTCAATGGAATAGCGTAGAAGGATCGTCCGGGTATGTTATTCTGTCAGGAGAGACGGAAATAGTGACTACGTCCAATACGTCATTTGATCTTTCAAAGCTCGATCTGACCGAAGGTCAAACCTATCAAATTTCCGTCAAAGCAAAAGGGGACGGCTATATCAAATTGGGGAGCGAACCGTCGACGACAGTTTCCTATACCCATACGGGCAGTCCGTCCGACTCAACGCAAGATAAAGGGGGTAGTAATGACACGGGATCGCAAAACATTACTCCTGTTTCGGATGTTTCCGTCGGGAATAAACTATTTGGCTCCGGTCTTGGGTACGGCGTAAACGCATTGACGGCAAAACGCGCCGTTGGTGGAGTTCGTTTGGCGGAGTTTTTTGATAATAGTTTGTTTACCGTTGACAATATCGGATCTTACGATATCGGATCTTCTCGTTCCAGAGCAATCTCAAAGACCAGCATTAGGGATGAAGTCATCGCTATCAACTCTAAATTGGTTTATGGAACTACCGCAGAAGCTTCTTTAGCGGGGATGTTTACTGCCGGCTTTGAAGAGAAGTTTTCGTTAAATACAGCAGTGGAATCAGAATTGCACGTAAATCAATTCTATTTCATTCTGAACATGTATTTAATCGGTAAGAATTATCAGTTGACAAATTATCAACAACCAAGGGCGTATAATAACAAGATTTCGGCAGAAGCTTTAGAAGATATACGGGACTTAAACGAGGGTACGTTGTCGCCTGAAGTATTTTTTAATCGTTACGGAACGCATTTGGTGATGGCTGTTTCATACGGCGGGATGACCGAAGTCAATTATGCCTCTTTCTCGACAGAGACATTAGAAGCCGTTACTATTGCTTCTGCTTTAGAAGCAAAATTGAATGCCGGTTTTTCATACGGGATAGCCAGCGCAAACACATCGACGGAAATCGGCGCCGAGTTGGAGAGTACTTATCACAATAATACGCAAGAAAGGATAAATAATCTCTACATCGAAAGCATAGGAAAGACGCCTTTGACAGCATTGACTTTTGATGGCTTTGCATCAGAATACAGACAATGGGTGTCGCAAATGGATAATGAAGACAATTATCGTATAGTTGATATTGCTGATGGTGGATTGGTTCCGATATGGTCGTATATTCCCAATGAATATAGCAATGCTATTCAACGCTTAAAAACGTATTTTGAAACAAAGGCGACAGAAAAAGGAGTTGCTTTAGCAAATAAAATGACGCCTCCGATCGTAGAGGATAATGGTGATACCGTGAATTATGCCGGAGGACATGGGACAGAGGAAGATCCATATCTTATTGCAACTTCTGCACAATTAAGAAACATCAATATAGATCTTTTGAATGCGAACGAGGGCAAATGCTATAAGTTGATAAATGATATTGATATAAGAAGGACCGAATGGGATCCGCTTGGATACACAGGTAGCGAATATAAAGCATTCAAAGGAACGTTTGATGGCAACAACCATAGAATCAGAGGTTTGACGAGAACGACCGCTATGTCGTTTAATAATAAGCTGATATTATGCGGTTTGTTTGGTGAGGTCATTAACGGGAAAATCAAAAATGTAATTTTAGAGAACGTAAACATTGATTTTTCCGCGCAATCAGTCAATGACTCTTATATGTTGGTAGGAGCGCTTGCCGGTCGTGTAAGCAATGCTATGATTACAAATTGCTCGGCGCAAGGAACTATCAGGAACATAAGCGGAACAAATGAGAACTATGAGCACGTTGGCGGGTTGATCGGGGAGTGTAAGAATACGACGATCAAGTTTTGCGCCAACAAAGTGAATATAGAGGCTTCACGGGTGCGCGTGTTTGCCGGTGGGATAGTCGGCGTGGTGACGAGTGACAGTTCGATCAAATATAGTTACAATATAGGTAATTTCAACGTTACTTCTAAATGGTGGACCGGCGGTTGGTCTGCTTCCGTCGGGGGAATCGTCGGAATGGTCAATGACGGTAAAACCGTGACGGTAGAGTATTGTTATAGTTATAGTAGTATCGAATGCCAAGGGGGGTACTACAGAGATGTCGGAGGCATTGTCGCAACTGCAACCAGTTCAAATCATAATACTACGGTAAGGAATAATTATTATTACACAGATACCAGTTTTGATAAACGTGAAATCTGGAATATGAACAAGAAAGGGAATCTTCTGACTGCGAATCAATTTACTAGCGGAACTCCCATAGGCGTTTTGCATGAATACTCCCAAGAGGCTTTTGAGTCGTCCGAAGCGTATTGTTGGGTTTATGAGACGAACTCAAAACCAAAGTTATATTGGGAATAATATAAAACGAGAGCCTCGCGATTTGCGAGGCTCTTTCGTTATCAAAAACTCAACTGGTTTTTCTTCTTTTTTTGCAGGGGGAAGACGCCTTTGTCCTTCCAGTAGGCGAGGTCTTTTGCGATCTTGCTCGCGGGGAAGGGTTTTCCGTGTCCGGGGTAGACGGTGACGATATCTTTGATCGAAACGACCTGTTCCCAACTCCTTATGAGCGCGAACTTGTCCTCTATCCAGGTGGGAAAGCGGTGCGAGGCGTAAAAAGCGTTGTTGAAGACGTCGCCGCAGAAGAAGTCGCTCCCCACTTTCAGGCAAAGGTCGGCGGCAGTATGACCGACCAAGGGGAAGAACTCCACCCCATAGTCGGCGAGGGGATTTTCGGTATAGGGGACGAAATTCGTCGTGTCAAGGGAAGGGTAGCACTGAGTCTTGTCAACGAACTCGCTCACGGTAGCCACCTTGCTGGTCAACAGGATGGGGAAGGTGCTGACGTAGACGTTGCAGTCGTTCTTGCCGGCGTGGAGTCGCGGCGCTTGATCGGGATGGTAGATGACGGTCGCCGGGACGACGGACAAGAGTTCTTTCAAAAAGCCCGCGTGATCGGCGTGCGCGTGCGTGAGTACGACGAAACGGATCTTGCTTATTTCCGCGCCGATCTTTTGCATCGCCGACGAAAATGCTTCGTACTCCCATTTATAGCCGGTGTCTATCAGGCAATATCCTCCGTCCGGGAGCTCCAACAGGTACCGATTGACTAATTTGCTACCTACGTTATTGATCTTCATATATCTCTCCGAAAAAAACGGTCGGGTCTTATTTCCGATCGCGGGGCTGGCGATACAGGACGGCTACTTTGAGGTATGTCCCTTCGTCGCTGCCCAGCATCGTCGCATGGTCGGGGCTTTGATGACGGAATTCCAACAGGCGCACCGGGATCCCCGTGTAAGCGGAAGCCTCGGTCAGCATACGAGTAAAGAGCGTCGGCGTCATGTGCTGGGAGCAACTGCAAGTGACGAGAATGCCGCCCTCGTTCAGAAGTTTGAGCGCGAGGCAGTTCACGTCCAAGTACCCTTTATAGCCCGCTTTGACGGCGTCGGCTGTCTTGGCAAAGGCGGGCGGGTCGAGGACGATCACGTCGAAGGTCCTCTTTTCCTTTTTGTAGTCACGAAGCAGGGTGAATACGTCCGCTTCCACCGTAGTGATGTTGGAAAAGCCGTTCAGGGCGGCATTCTTTCGGACGTGTTCGAGGGCGAGGGCGCTCACGTCGGCGGCGACGATCTCTTTGGCGCCGTACTTTGCCGCGCAGAGAGAAAATCCCCCTTGATTGCAGAAGCAGTCGAGGACGGTGCGGTCCTTGACGTATCGCTTGAGGTCGTCGCGGTTCTCCTTTTGATCGAGGAAGTACCCCGTCTTTTGACCGTTTTCCACGTCAATATACATCTTGACGCCGTTTTCCTCTATGATGAGTTCGTCCGGGAGTCGTCCGTACAGGACGCCTTTTACTTCCGGCAGACCCTCCTTTTTGCGGACGGATACGTCGCTCCGCTCGTACACGCAGACAGGGGAGAAGACTTTGACCAAAATTTTCGTCAACATCTCTTTCCGAACTTCCATACCGAGGGTCAGAAATTGCACCGATAGGACGTCGCCGTACTTGTCCACGATCAGTCCGGGCAAGAGGTCGCTCTCGGCAAATACCGCGCGGTAGTTGTCCGAAAGACCTAACCGTTCACGCAAGGATTTTGCGTTTTTTATCCTGTTCAGGAAAAGGTCCTCGTCCACCGGCGTCTCGTCCCAAGTCACCATACGGACGATGATCTTCGAGGCGTGGTTGATGAAGCCGTACCCCAAAAAGCGTCCGTCAAAAGCGACCACTTTGGCGACCGACCCCTGCGCGTCCTTGCCTTCGATCTTGGCGACTTCGTTGGCGTAGACCCATGGGTGGAAGTTTTTTATTCTTTTTTCTTCGCCTTTTTTCAGCGTGAGTGTGTACATTTATTCCTCGATTTCGGTCTCCGTACTATCGTTTTTCGGAGCCCGTATTTACTTTCTTGCGACGGCGCAGATCCAGTCTTCGCCTTCTGAATGGGTCGTCACGTCCGCAAACCCCGCGCTATTTAAGACGGCGGTCATTTCCTCTCCGTCGTAGACGGTCAATTCCAGAATTTCGTGGAGTTTGGCGTATTTGTCGGGGTCGTCCTTGTCGGACTTCAGTTCGTTGGTGATCAGGAAGATCCCGCCGGGGCGGAGCGCGCGATAGACTTCGGCAAAGCACGCGGCAAGGTCGGGCCAGAAGTAGATGGTCTCGAAGGCGGTCACGAGGTCGAAGGAGTCATTGGGGAAGGGAAGATGGTCCGCCGAGCCGAGTTCTATGCGGACGAGATGATTTTTGATGAGCTTTTTGCAGCGTTTTTGCGACTCCTCTACGGAGAGTGGACTCACGTCCAGTCCGTAGACGCGGTTGCAGAAGTCGGACAGACGGAGGAGGTTGACTCCGCCGCCGCACCCGATGTCAAGGGCGGCGCGATACTGTCCTTCCGGCAAGTGGTCAAGTCCCCAAAGGCTGAGCGGCGTATGCTCTTTGTTCATAGCGTGGATCATCAGTTTGCCGAAAAAGCCCTTTGGCTTGCCGGCGTTTTTTACAAGCGGTTTCGGTTTCATAATGACTCCAGTATAACATATATTTTTATTTGTAAAAACCGTTTGGCTCCAATTCGTTGCGAAAAATCCTCGCGCGTGTTAAAATAGTTATAATCTATAGAATCGGTAGGTACCGGTGAGTAAGACGAAAAGAACCTCGCGGCGTTTCGGGAAGAGATCCGCCGGGAAGGACTTCAACACGTTCAAACAGAAATTGACCAAGCCTTTTAACAAGGACTCGGTCTTTTTGTCCGTCGTCAAGGAGAGCCTTGCGAGCGTCTTGCCCATCGCGCTCATCGTCCTGTTGTTGTCCACGACGCTCACGCCCCTTTCCAACAACGCGGTGATGGCGTTTTTGATCGGGACGGTCCTATTGATCGTCGGGATGGGCTTTTTCAATATGGGCGCGGAGACGGCTCTGACCCCGTTCGGGCAGATCGTCGGAAAAGAGCTCACCAAGTCGAAAAAGATCTGGCTCATCGCCCTCGTGTCCTTTTTCATCGGGTTGGCCATCACCATAGCGGAGCCCGACCTTCAGGTCCTTGCCGAACAGGTGAGTTCGGTCCCCAACCTCGTCATGATCGGCGTGGTGGCGGTGGGCGTCGCCGTCTTTTTGGTCATAGCCGTGATGCGGGTCGTGCTCGGAGTGCCTTTGCGGATTCTTCTTCTAGTCATGTACGGGATCCTGTTCGTACTGGCGGCGTTTGTGTCGCCCAAGTTCTGGGCGATCGCCTTTGACGGAGGCGGCGTGACGACGGGTCCGATGACGGTGCCCTTCATTCTCGCTTTGGGCGTAGGCGTGTCCAGTCTGTCCCGCGGCAAGCAGGCGGAGGACGACAGCTTCGGTCTGGTCGCTCTGTGTCCGGTCGGACCGATCATAGCCGTGCTGGCGCTCGGACTCATCTACAAGCCGGACGATCTTGTGTATGTGCCTACCGCCATACCCGACCCCGCCAATATGCAGGAGACCGCGCTTTTGTTTTTGCGGGCGCTCCCGTCGTATATGCGCGAGATGGGCGTCGCTCTCGCACCGATAGCGTTATTCTTGATCTGCTTCCAGATCATTTCCCGAAAAATCAGCAAAAAAGAGTTCTTGCGGATCGTCATAGGTCTGTTGTATACCTTCGTGGGACTGACGCTGTTTTTGACCGGCGCCAACGTGGGATTTATGCCCGTGGGACGACTGCTCGGAGCCAACATCGCCGGTCTCGAGCATAAGTGGCTACTCGTGCCCATCGCGATGCTGATCGGCTACTTCATCGTCAAAGCGGAGCCTGCCGTCGGCGTCCTCAACAAGCAGGTGGAGGAGATCACGCTCGGCAAGATCCCCGCCCGCGCCATGAACGTGTCCCTGTCCGTCGGCATCGCCGCGTCTCTGGGGCTCTCTATGGTGCGCGTGTTGACCGGCGTGTCCATTATGTATTTCGTCGCGCCGATGTACGGCATATCGCTCATCTTGTCCTTCTTCGTCCCCAAGATCTTTACGGCGATCGCGTTCGACTCCGGCGGCGTGGCGAGCGGTCCCATGACGGCGGCTTTTCTGATGCCTTTCGCCATCGGAGCGTGCCTGACGATCAGCGGAGCGGAGGCGGTCTTTACCGACGCCTTCGGCGTGGTGGCGATGGTGGCGGCGACGCCGCTTATCACCATTCAGATTTTGGGACTGGCGTACAAGATCCGCACCGCCAAAGCGACCAAACCGACCGCCGACTTGTCCGCCGCGTCTTACGAAGTCCTGACGGACGGCGTGATCGAATTGGAGTAGGAGGCGTATGAAGAGACTGTACCTTATGATGACCAGCGTCAACCGTGCCTACGGGGACGAATTCACGTCTTTCTTCCGGTCGTACTCGAACTCCGCCGTCTTTACGGTGACGGGCGAGGGGACGACGAGTCGGGAGGATCTCGCTCTGCTCGGGTTGGAGTCCACATCGAAGGCGGTCCTCTTTACCGTGGTCGGACCGAAGATCAAAAGACAACTTTTCCGCGAACTGAGGCGCGTGATGCACATCGACGCCCCCAACAACGGTATCGCCATGAGCATACCGATGAAAGCGATCACCATCATGGGGATAGAACAACTTGCCCCGCAGTTTTACGACTGGTCGAACGAGGAGGATCCCTCGGAGGAGAATACCGATATGAACGAATTTAAGTACGAACTCATCGTCGTCATCGCCAATCAGGACAGCACGGACGAGATCATGACCGCCGCTCGTGCGGCAGGCGCGCGGGGAGGCACGCTCGTCCCCGCCAAAGGGACCGCCTCGGCGGAGGTAAGAAAGTTCTTCGGCGTCAACATTTCGGAAGGCAAAGATATGATCTTTATCGTCACCAAGTCCGCCGATCGCCCCGCCATCATGAAAGCCATCACCGACAAAAACGCGTCGGGCAAACTGATGGCGGTGTCTTTCTCCCTGCCGGTCGATTCCGTTGCCGGACTCTTCCAGGAGGATATAAACGGCTAAAAGGGGTCCGCAATTCAAAGATGCGGGACCCCAAACGTGATTCTTTTGTTGATCGCCACTTTTCATTTTTGCGCTCTTCGGACGGACCGGAGGGCGTTTTTTTCGGCGTATTGCGCCAAAAGAGGAATTGATAAAAGCACTATTGACAAGGAGAATAAACAGGTGTATTATTAGTATGTATATTTTTGTGCGCGGCGCGTACGCGTAGGCGCACGGAAGGAGTCGTCTTATGAAAAACAAATCAAGGAGAGTGTTATTACCGATTTTGGCGGCGGTGATCTTTTGTTGCTTGTTCGCCCTGACCGCGTGCGGCGCGACCGCCACGACGGACTCTTTCGGCGACGACCCGATCATCGAGGATAAGACGACCTACACCGTGACCGTGTTCGACGGAAAAGACGTGTACGAAAAGATCCTTCAGCCCGAAGAGTCCGTCACCGTCGAAGCGCAGAGCGTCACCGACAAAGTTTTCGTCGGGTGGAGCATAGAGGGGCGGGTCGTCTCCGACAAGGCGTCGTACACTTTCGTCCCGACGTCGGACTCCGCCGTCAACGCGGTCTACGCTTACGTCTATACCTTGCGCCTGTATGCCGGCGAGGGGACGGTGTCCGAGACGGAAGTCGTGGTCCGGGAGGGGGGCGAAAAACTACACCTTGCCCGTCCCGGAATATCTCCATCACGAGTTCGTCGGTTGGTATGACGGCGTGCGCCGCTACACCGACGAGAACGGCAAGAACCTTTCGCCGCTGGACACCGACAGCGACCTCAATCTGACGGCGAAATACGTCGAGATCCCGACCTTCGTCGTCAAGTCGAACGACGGCACGGGCGACGTGGAAAACACTTATTACCGCGGAGAGACGGTCACGCTGGTCGCCGCCACGTTGGAAAACAAGCGCTGCGACGGCTGGTACACACTTACGACCGTCGAAAAGGAGGACGGCGAGGAGAAGGAGGAAGTTCTTCTTTGCGAGGACGCCCGGTATACCTTCACCGTGACGGAGGACGTCGAGGTGTACGCCAAGTACCACGAGTCCTACAAAGTCATCGTCGTCGGCGGTACGGGCGGCGGAGAATACCGTCCGGGTGAGACCTGCACCATCGTCTTGAACAACAGCCTTACTTGGAGAACTTTCGAGTACTGGCGCGACTACTATACCAAGGAGCCGATATTGGACGAAGAGGGAGAGCCCATCGTTGACGAGCGGTTTTCTTTCGAGGTCAACGGCTCGGTCACGATAGAAGCGGTCTTCGTCAAGAACGAGTACACCGTCACCTACTACGTGGACGGCGTACAGTACGGAGAGGCGGACGTCCTGCACTACAACGACGAGATCCCTGCAAGAAGCTATACGCCGGCGCAGCACTACGTCTTTTCCGGTTGGTCGGAGATCCCCTCCAAAATGCCCGCGTATGATCTGGAAATAACTGGAACGACCGCTTTGGAGACCCACAGGGTCATGATCCAAGGCGGGACCGGCGGCGGCGTATATCCGTACGGCACCGTCATCACCTTGATTGCGGACGATCTGGAGAGCGTCGGCAAGCGGCATATCGGCTGGACGGAAAACGGCGCGGACTACAACCTCGTCGCGCCCAACGGACAGATGACGGTAGAAAGAGACGTCACGTTGCGCTCCAAATACGAGGATATTCTGTATGATCTGATTTACTACGTCACAGGCGCCGACTACGGCGACGGAGGAGCTTGCCTGGACGAGGACAAGTATATCGACGGCGTTTTGGCGGAAGAATTTCCCGCCACCTTGAAGTACGGCGAAACGGTCCCGACGCTCGACAATCTGTACCGCGATCACTATGACTTTTCCGGATGGTCCTCTATCCCCGCCACCATGCCCGCCCGCAACGTCACCGTCACGGGGAGTTTTTCCATTCATCGGCATACGCTACGGGTCAACAACGGCTACATCGGCGAAGACGAAGAGTTGACCGAGGCGGTCTTCGACTGGGGACAGCAGGTCACCGTTCGTCCCACGATCGACATCGGACAGAAGTTCTTCTCCTGGAGCCATGGCGCCGACAAGGTCTACGACGAGCCGGGAGACGGCGCGTATACCTTTGCGATGGTCGGAGATCCCGACCCGAGTATAAACGGTTATGTCTACGAGCTGACCGCCCGGACGATCGCGGAGGACTACTATATCCGATACTTCCTAGACGGGGAGGAGTACGAACAGCCCATCCTCAAGCACTACGGAGATAACGTCAAGCCGCTCAAGACCCACCCGAAGAAGGACCACTACACCTTCGGCGGATGGCACACGCTCTCCGGCGGAGAGGTCCCGGAGACCATGCCGGCGGAAGACCTGTATATCTACGGCTCTTTCAGCATCAATCGCTATACGCTTACGATGGGGACGGTCACCTATTACAACGTCGACTACTACTACGGCTATTTCGGCGACGACGAGGACTGCCACGAGGTGACGTTGGATTGGGGCTCGGAGATCAGGATCACCGCCACCGACCTCGACGCCATCGGCAAGTACTTCGTGTCCTGGCATAAGCAGTACGGCGCCAAAAATGAAAAAATCTCGCAGGAGTCGGCCTTTGTCTTCACGCTCAGCGACGACAACAACCTCGCTATTTCGGCGCAGTTTACCGATCACAACTATACCGCAGTCTACTATCTCCGCTCTCCGCATGAGACGGAGTACGTCTCGGTCAACACGCAGACCTATACCTACAATTCGGCAAGGACCCTCTGGGTAGCCATCCGCGACGCCAATCACAATCAGCACGACTGGTCGGGCTGGTACTATAAGCCTGTCTCGGAACGGACCGAAGAGGACGTCGTCCTCGAGAGCATACCTCATATGCCCGCGCACGATCTGACGTTCTACAGCGAGTGCTCCTTCAAGACTTACGATCTCACCGTTGGGGAGAGCGATATCACTGCCGGAGCGACTTCGGGCTACATCAATTCGGAAGGCAACACGTCCGGGACCTACGAGTGGAGCGAGGCGATTACGCTATTGCCCGTGATCCCCTATGGGTACGACTTTGATCGGTGGACCTTTAACGGGAACAACCTCACGCAAGCGACCGAAGGGTACACCGTCCTCGACGCGGAGACGGGCGAGGCGACCTATACCGTCGTGACCGCGGGCGAACTGAAGGCGAAATTCAAGAAGTCCACTTTCTTCGTCACGGTGGAGGACGGATATATCAGCCGGGAGAACGGCTCTTCTACCCACACCGATTCGGGCTACTACGAGTACGAGACCGACCTCAATCTGACGGCGAACAGCAATCCCACCGGATTTGTCTTCGACTACTGGACCAAAAACGGCGCCCGCTACAGCAGCGACCGCGTCATCGTAGACTACTCCGTAGACGGACCGGCGGATTTTGCCGTCGTCTGGAAGAATATCGAGTACGGCATCACCTATTGGTGTAAGGACATTTCGACCGGAGAGTACGTCGTGGCGGACTTCGGGGACGAACGGTACCCCAACCCGCAGACCGGGCTCGTCTATCAGCAGACCGTCGATCGCTACCCGAATATGCCGGCGGTGGATCACTACACTTTCTCCGGTTGGCGCACCATGCAGGGCGGCAGCGCTCCCGTCGCCGCTCAGATCACGATGGGCGCCGACAGTAAGAACTTCTACGGTTGGTATATCCCCGACCGTCATACCGTAACGGTCAACGACGGCACAGGAAGCGGCGAGTACGACTACGCCGAGACTATCACGGTTGTCGCCGACGTGCCGACGGGAATGCACCTGACCGCCTGGAAGGACGAAAACGAAAACGTCGTCTCCGATCAAGTGGAGTATACCTTCGTCATCTCCGGCGACGTCACCTTGACTCCCGTCTTCGAGTGGACGGATTATACCGTGACTTACAGACTCTTCGGCGCGACCCATTCCGCCGGCGGCGACGTCTACGTCACATACTCCGCTCAGCACTACGGACAGACCTTCCCCCTGCCCGACGACCCCGACGCGATCGTTGACTACGGCTTTGCCGGGTGGACCGTGGACGGCGCGGAATTGCCGGACGCTATGCCCGCTTCCGACGTCGAAGTATCCGGGGAGTATATACCTCTGTTCGAGTACGTCCTTACCGAAGGGAGGTATCGTATAGTCGCTTCCGACGCCGCCAAGGATCTCTTCCCGGCGACGATCACGTTGCCGACGGAATATAACGGCAAGATCGTCATCGGACTGGAGAATAACGCCTTCTCCGGCGTCACCGGCGTGAAGGAGATGACCTTTGGCGACGGCTATTACAGCTTCGGGACGACGCCGCTCGGCGGACTGGTCGAGCTGGAAAAACTGACCTTCGTGGCGTTCCCGTCCGAAGGACTGTTCTATAAGTTCTTCGGAGAGAGCGTCGGAGCGGTGCCGAGTACTTTGAAAGAAGTCTCATACTTTGGACCGAACGCGGTGCCGGCGAACGCCTTTGCCAATATGTCGCATCTGCAAAAAGTGACGATCGATCGAGCGAATACCATCGGGGAGAGTGCATTTAGCGAGTGCACGTCTCTGACCGAGGTCGTCCTGTCCGGGACAGGGCTTTCTACGATAGGGGACTCCGCTTTCCGCAATACGTATTCTTTGACTTCCCTTTACTATGCCGGGTCGGTCTCATCCGTGCCGGAGGGGACGTTCTACGGCGCCGGGACCAACGGCGACGGCTTTACGCTGACGCTGGCTTCGTCGGTGAGCAGTATCCCCGCAGACTTCTTCTATAACGGCGTCGGCGGCGTGTCGGGCGTCGTGCCGAAGCTCACTTCCGTCGTCTTCGAAGGAAATGGGCTCTTGACGGCGGGCAACAACGCCTTCCGCGACGTGAGATTCCTTGCCGGAGACTTCGATCTCAGCGGTTGCACTTCCGTCGGATCGTACGCATTCTACGGGACGGCGATCACCGGGCTCACGCTGTCCGACTCTTTGACCAATATCGGCGAATATGCCTTTGCCGATTGCAAGTCGCTCGGCACGTTGTCGGCGGACGCTTCGATCGGCTCCTACGCCTTTGCCGGCAGCGGATCGGATATGACGATCGCGTTCGGATCCGCCGCTACCGTGATCGGAGACAATGCTTTCTACGGCGCAAAGATAGACGATATCACGTTCGCGCCGAATGGGGTGACGTCGATAGGACCTTCCGCTTTCCGAGCGTCGTCGATCGCTTCCGTCGTCTTGCCGGAAGGTCTGACGGAGATCGATTCCTATGCCTTTGCCTCTTCCTCCGTCGAGGAGTTGACTCTCCCCGTCAGTTTGCGGACGATCGGTTCGCACGCCTTTGCGGATATGAGGAGCCTGTCCTTATTGACGATCCGCTCCGCCGCTCTTGCCGATCTGTATGAGACGGACGGCGTCTTTGACGGGACCGGTTCGACCGATGGAATGACGGTCACGATTGCTACGACTGTGCAGTACGTCCCGGCGTATCTCTTCTACGGGACCGACGTAAGAGTGACTGCGCTTGCCATTTCGGATAGCGGAGCCCTCGACGAGATCGGAGCGTATGCCTTTGCCGGTCTTTCCGACTTGTCTTCTTTGTATCTCGGCAATACCGTCCGTATCATCGGAGAGCGCGCCTTCAGTCAAGTGGGCGCGACCGAAGTGATCCTGCCGTACCGCGCTTATTATATCGGGACGAAGGCTTTTGCCGACTCGTCCGACCTCACGATCAAGTGCCAGGTAGAAGTTGCGCGCGAGACTTGGACGAGCGACTGGGCGGATGGCGTCTATGCCGTAGAATACGCCTATGGGGTGACGGCAAGCGGCGACTACTCCTACGTCCGCGGCGGTGACCGCGCCTATCTGACCGCGTATACGGGCGAGGGGGGCGCCGTCGTGCTGCCCGCTACCATCGACGGATACGCCGTGTATGATATTGGTACCGTCTTCAAAGGGAATACCGCTCTCACGTCCGTCGTCCTGCCCACCACCGTGGAAGAGCTCTACGACGGAGCCTTTGCCGGATGTACCGCGCTGACCTCCGTCACGGGTGCCGACGGACACGCCGGGATCAAACGGATCTCCGGAGATGTCTTCTTAGGCGACGCCGCCCTTTCCACCTTCAACTTGACCGTGCTTGCCGAAGAGATCGGAAATTCCGCTTTTGCCGGATGTACCGTCCTCGACGGGGTAGACTTGTCCAACGTGCGCCTGATCGGAGACGAAGCGTTCAAGAACGCCGGCTTGACCGAAGTCCGATTCTCTTCCGTTTTGGTCAACGTGGGTTCAGACGCCTTCTTCGGGTGCCCTGTGGAGGCATTTATGCGCGTCGATCCGGAAAACGACTCCGAGTACTATGAAGTACTCAACAAGAGTCTGTTCAGTCTCATTGACGATACCTTGCTGTACTTCCCCATCGCTTCCGAAGAGACGGAATATACGATCCCGTCGTCGGTTCTTGTCGTCGCGCCTTACGCGTT
Source organism: Clostridia bacterium (assembly GCA_017476265.1). GTDB lineage: Bacteria > Bacillota > Clostridia > Christensenellales > DTU072 > CAG-1782. The sequence goes on along the minus strand of JAFVAC010000061.1, from coordinate 8,632 downwards.
CAACAACGCCGTAAGACTCACGACGCTTACGTTGCCGGAGGGCTTGACGGAGATCGGGCGGAACGCTTTTGCCGGATGCGTCAATCTCAGTACCGTCAGATTGCTGTCGGTGCGCTTGGCAGACCTGACCGCCGATGACAAACCGTTCGACCGCGCGGGTTCTGCCGGGGCGGGTATGACGATCGAAATCGGAGCCTCGGCGGAGGTGCTTCCGGCATACCTGTTTTACGGGACGAGCGTCAAAATGAAGGCGCTGACTTTTGCCGAACATCCTGCCGTCACGGAGATCGGCGCATACGCTTTCTATAACAACAGGTTCGAGACGATCTCCTTGCCGTCCTCTTTGGAGACCCTCGGCGAGAGGTCTCTGTACGGCTCTACGGCGACGTCGATCGTCCTTGGCAGTGATATTTCCGATCTGTCGCAAGGGGACGAAGTCTTCGGAGCCACGGCGGGTGCCACCGTCTCCTTCACGTCCTTGGTCACTCGGGTGCCCGCGCACGCCTTCGAGGGCTCGGGGGTGGCGGCTGTGGATTTGAGCGCGCCCGAAGGAGTCGTTATCGGAGCAAGCGCCTTCCGCAATACGCATTTGACGTCGATCATACTGACGGCGAACCTTACCGACGTAGAGAGTTACGCCTTTGCCGACGTAGCGACTTTGACGTCGGTCACGGTCCGCTCGACCGTAGACTTCACGGGAGAAAATATCTTCTACAATTCCGGCGCGCCGGCAGGCATAAGCGTCACGGTGGACACGGCGCGTCTGTCCGACAATATCTTCTACGCGAGCGTCGCGCCCAACGTGAAGACGGTGACCTTTGTCACCGGGACAGCCGAAAGGATCGGTAAAAACGCCTTCCGCGACCTGACGGCGATCACGTCCGTCGTTCTGCCCGAAGGGATCAAGATCGTGGAAGAGAGCGCTTTCCGCGGGGACAGCGGCGTGACGACGCTGACCGTACCCAAGTCCGTCGTGACGATCCGCCCGTACGCCTTTGCGTATATGGACGGGTTGAGCGTACTCAATTTCAACGCGACGGCGGCGATGGGAGACTATGAGGGCGAGGAGGAGACCGTCGAGGGACTCGGCGTAGGAAGCGAAGTCTTTGCGTGCGGCGACTCCGCTGTAGATCTCACCGTCAACATCGGCGACGACGTCGTATCCGTGCCCGGATTTATGTTCTTCTCCCATCCCGAGGAGAGCGTGGTGCAGACCCGTGTGGTCGCCCTCAACTTCCCGACCGAGAGTAATTCCCACTTGACGTCGATCGGGGACTATGCCTTTGCGTATCTGACCGAGGCTACGATCTCCGCTCTGCCCACGACGGTCATGGCGGTCGGGTCCTATGCCTTCATCGGGGATGTCGGCTTGACCTCCTTGACGATGGCAAAACCGCGCCTTATCGACACCTCCGCCTTCGAAGCGACGGGATTGACCGCGCTCAGGTTCACCGCCTGCGACGCCGATTTCGACATCGGAGACGCCGCCTTTAAGGGATGCGTCGATCTGACCGACTTCACGTTCAACACCAACGGGCACTCGATCTCCATCGGCGCCGAAGCCTTCCGCAACGACGTCTCCATCGTCGATATGACCGTCCTGCCGAATGAAATAACCTCCTTCGGACCGTACGCCTTTGCCGGATGCAGCGCTATGACGGACATCAATTTGGGGAACGTCATCACTTCCATACCGGCGGGCTTTAATAAGGACTGCGCTTCATTGTCCTCTTTGACTCTCCCCGCGACGGTACGGGAGATCGGCGAGTCCGCCTACGAAGGTTGTACCTCGCTTGATATCGCGCTCAGTCTGAACGTGCGCGTCGGGAAGAGAGCGTTCTTCGGTTGCAGCGCGCTTACTTCGGTCACCCTCGGAGACTCGGTGGATAGCGTCGGAGAGTCCGCCTTTATGGACTGCTCCGGGTTGACCGCCATCTCGATCGGCGAAGGGACCGCGTCCATCGGCAATCTGGCATTCTCCGGGACCACAGCTGTCACATCTATAGCGTACAATGCGATCGGCGTAGTGGACGATTCCGACGTCACCGTGGGAGCCTACGTCTTCCGGAACAGCGGCTCGGAGGGAGCGGGCGTGAAGTTGACCATCGGACCCAAAGTCCGCTTCGTGCCCGCCGGCGTCTTCTATAGCGACGAAAGCGAGCCCAAAGTGACTTCTCTCGTCTTTGCGACCCGTACCGGCGCGACGATACCCTCTTTGCGGATCGGCGAATCCGCCTTCCGCGGGCTGCCTTTCACAGGAGCGCTCGACTTGCCGGAATACGTCACCGTAGTCGATCGGTACGCCTTTGCCGACTGCGACGAGGCGACTGCGCTGACCCTGCCGTCTTCCTTGACGACCATCGGCGCCGAAGCCTTCTACGGGATGCTCAAGGTCACCGTCCTGAACCACAACGCCGTCAATCTCGACGAAACCAACTTCCACATCTCGTCGGATAGCGTCTACGGGAAACGGAACAACAACGTCTTCACGAGACTGGGACGTAGCGGGGCGGGCGTGACTGTCAATATCGCCGCCGGCGTGGAGTATATCCACGAGTCTATGTTCGCCGTGACCGATATCGACTATAGCGCTACGCCGAAAGTAGTCAGCGTCCTCTTCGCTTCCGGGTCGGCTTGTACGACGATAGGTCGGTACGCCTTCTCGCGCGTGCAGAGTCTGTCAACCTTTAGCGGCGCGGACAACTTGACCGTCATAAACGAATACGCCTTTAACAATACGGCTCTGACCGCCGTGCCCAACGCGGATCAACTGACCTACATCGGGAACAACGCCTTTGAAGCGTGCGCGGCTCTTACCGAAGTGACGCTGGGGAGCGAACTGACCTACGTCGGATCCAGTTCCTTTAAGGACTGCACCGCGATCACCGATCTTAAGATCGACTGCGACGGCGTCACGTTCAGCAACGTGTCCTGGATCTCTGCCGGCGGAACGTCGGGCGTAGGCGTCGACGTCGTATTCGGCAAAGTGTCCAAAGTCCCCGACAATATCTTCTATTGCGACCCGTATTCCACCGCGCCGAGACTGAAGAGCGTATCCTTTACGTCTTACTATCAAACGGATGTGCCGGTCGGTATAATAAAAGGTGATGGCGAATACTATGCCGCGCAATATCCCTACACGGTCAACATCGGAGCGAACGCTTTCCGCGAAGCGACGATCGGCTCGATGAACTTCGACGGACGTCTCGTCGGCGACGTGGGTGCGTACGCCTTCTACAACGTGGACATTCCGCTGTCTATGCGTCTCCACAAATGGGAATGGGTCCCCGAGAAAATAACGGACGAAGGTCTTTTGCTGATAGAACATATTGAAATCAAGCCCATCTCGATCGGTGACTATGCCTTCTACGGCGTCTCCGACGTAGAACTGACGCTCTACTCTCAAGTCTTCGACGATTCGGATAGGACGCATTTCTTGTTCTCGGTACTGAACGTCGGCGACTACGCCTTTACCAATACGACCGAGGAGTACGACGACTACGGCGTACAATTCGTCCGACCCGCCGAGACGTTTACCATCTACAACTACAAGGAAATCAAAGGTGGCAATGCGCTCAAGAATTACTATTTTGTCGTCAGTGAAAACGCGATAGGGGACTATCATGAGTATGATATCACCGAAGGCGAAGTAAGGAAGCAGCTCGTCGCGACAAGCGAGACCTCTACGGGCGTATTCAGGGACTTCGCCGCCGACGCAGTCGGCACGGTGGGAGAAAAGGCATTCTTCGGATGCGGCAGACTGAACGGTTCGTCCACCTTTAACGGCAACTTCACTTCCGATTCCGTCCATATAGGAGACTACGCCTTTGCCCATACCAAGATAGCAGACGTCAGCTTCGCCACAGAAGATAAGCCCATGACCGATTCTCAAGCGGTTGATTTCGGTCGGGGAATTTTTGACGACACCTCGTGGCTGGCGGGTCGTTCCGACGGCGTTGTGTACATCGGCGCATATTATTTGGTGGATGAAGACACGTCCTATTATTCGTCTCGCTTCGTATACGGATATAAGGGCACGATGCCCGAAGACACCACCGTCACCATCGCAGACGGTGCGGCGGAGGTCCTCCCGTATGCCTTCTACGGACAGACAAATATGAGCGGACTTGTGGTCCCGACCACAGTCAAGAAGGTCGGAGAGGGTGCCTTCAGCGGGTGCGACAGCGTCATCGATCTGACCGCACCGGTCTATCTGTTGACGTCCATCGTCTCCAGCAACGTGGAGCGCGTGGCCATCAACGGGGTGGACGAAGAAATAGAGAACGTGGGCACGATCATCGCCGAAAGGACCTTCTATGGTTGCACCAAATTGACGAACGTGACCATCTGTGACGGAGTCACGATGATCGGGTCGGAGGCATTCCGTGGGTGCGGCAATATAGAATCCATCACCCTGCCTGACTCGGTGATTGCGATCAGCGACTACGCGTTCTACGCCCCGGGCAGATCGAAGAGCCTGACGTTGTACGTCGGATTTGATGAACAAGGCGACTATCCGGAAGATCCTCTGACCGGGACGATCGTCCATGTGGTGACGGGCAACAGCTGGCGTGACGACAAAGTGACCGTCGTCTACGCAGGCTAAGGGATCAGTTCGGGATGGGTCAGAGCCTTTTGCGTCTCCGACTCGTCCTTGAGAGCCATCGTCATATTGCGTAAGTCCTCTTGCCTCGGGCGAGAGGACGAGCGCTTGGACTTTTTCTTTTTACGTTTGGACATAAGTACCTCCTTTTTCTCGTATGGTGTGCAAAAGGGAGCAAAATATTGAGGTGTATATGCAAAAAAAAGTTTTGGTCACCGGTGCCAGTGGTGGGATCGGGCGGCGGGTCGTCGAGGTCTTGTCTTCCGAGTATCTCGTGCTGGCGCAGTATCGCACCCATGCGGACAGAGTGCCCGTCGGCGAGAACGTCGTCCCCCTCTACGGCGACTTTTCCGATCCGATGGGCGTGGAAGCATTCTGGAAGGAGGTCAAAAAGTTCGGCACGCTGTACGGCGTAGTTCATTGCGCCGGGGTGGCGAAAAGCGGGCTCTTTTCCGACTTCTCCGACCGGGAGATCGAGGATCTGACGTTCCGCGATCTGACCGCGCCGATGCTCTTGACCAAGCGTCTTATTCCCGGTATGGTGGAACGTAAGTCGGGCTCCATCGTCCTCGTCTCTTCGATCTGGGGGGTGTGCGGCGGCTCTTTGGAGGTCGCCTATTCCGCGGCAAAGGGCGGTCTGATCTCCTTTTGCAAGGCGCTCGCAAAAGAACTGGGACCTTCCGGCGTCCGCGTCAACTGCGTCGCGCCCGGTTTTATCGAGACGGAAATGACGGCGATGTATTCCGCGGCGGACAAGGCGGCTTTTTGCGACGGTCTTGCGCTCGGTCGCCCGGGTACGCCGGACGACGTGGCGGGTATGATCAAGTTCTTATTGTCGGACGAGTCGTCCTACGTCACGGCGCAAGTACTCGGTGTGGACGGGGGGTATTGAAAACCCACGGAAATCGCAGAAAAACGATAGAAAGAGCCAAGAGTTAAGTTCATTTAACTTCAAAAATGTAATTTTTTGTCGAAAAAACGACATTTTTTATTGACACCTTTCACGGCACCGTGCTATAATAATCTCAACAAAAATCCGAAAGGAAAAGGAGAAATTTCTTATGGCATACGTTATCAGTGATTCTTGCATAAGCTGCGGCACCTGCGAAGGAGAGTGCCCCGTCAACGCCATCAGCGCGGGCGACAGCCAGTATCAGATCAACCCCGACGAGTGCATCTCTTGCGGTACCTGCGCCGGAGTTTGCCCGATGGAGGCTATCACCGAAGGCTAATCGGTCTACAATAAGCAAGATCTTTACACAAAAGGACGGATGCTTTCCGTCCTTTATCTTTTTATGAACAAACGAACGCGTGACGAAAAGTCCCTATTTTTCTTGGCGATATCTTCGACGTGGACGAAAGGATCGACTTTTTACGGTTCGAATGGTACAATGATTTATAGAATGACCGGCTCAGAAAAGGAGGAAATGATGAAATACGAAGTGATCGGCTGGACAAGTTACGACGACCCGGACTACGCGACTTTTGAAGAGAAGAGTCCCGAAGAGTATTTGGCGGCGAGACTCGCCGTCATAGAAGACGTGCGCCAAAAAGGCTATTCCTTTGGCGGGGACAGCCATCAGAACGTTGCGTTTTGCACGCCGGTCCTCAACGACGGTCGAAAATTCTGCTGCTCGATGCGGGAGTGGGGCGCACTCATGGCGGAAGCGTTGCGGGAGCCAAAAGACGACATTTCGTATATGATATGGTATATGGACATAGAGATCGAATATGACGATAACGATGATAGACGGGTCGTCTATCCGACCGAGGGGGTGGACAGGAGCAAGATCGCGCCCAAGGGGACGACCTTCGAGATCGTTATTCCGACGGGGTACGAGCCGTATACGTGCTCTCCCGACCCCCAAAAGGTCTTAGATTTCGTTGAACGATTCGTCGAAGAGGAAAATATTCGTCTCATGCCGTCCGAAGAGGGCGCGGAGCACCCCATCGTGATGGAGATGAAACTGAACGACGAGGCGTTTAAGCAGGTGTATTCCGGCAAAAAGACGGTGGAAGTGCGCCTGAACGATAAGAAGCGGCAACAACTATCCGTCGGAGATATCATACAATTTTTGCATAAGGACGACCCGTCCCGTCATATGCGGACGGAAGTCGTCGGACTGTATCCCTTCCCGGGTTTTTACGAGCTGTTTTCCTCCGAACTGTTCGACAAAACGGGCTTTTCCGACTGTACACCGGAGGAGGCGACGGAAAGAATGTACGCCTACTACAAAAAGTCGGACGAAGAGGCGTTCGGCGCGCTTGCCATCGAGATCAAAGTCCTGACAAAATAAAAGATCGCTCACAAAACAGGAGCGACCAAACTTCTACTACAGCCGATCGTATTGATAGAATCGGCACTCTTTATTGGCGTTGAAGAGTTTTCGGTTGCGGTCCGCTTTTTTGCCAAACGCTCTTTCAAAGCCTTTTGCGCTTGTGATGACGTTAATTGACCACTGGTCCAGCCTTTTGCAGACGTCGCCGAAGGTCTTGTACAGTTCGAGCGCTTCTCTTTCGGTCAAGAGCCGCTCGCCGTAGGGGGGATTGGTGACGATACAGCCGTGGGATTTTGCGTGGGAGAGGTCCTTGACGTCGCGCGCTTGCAGATGGACGTATTCGCGTATGCCCGCTCGCTCGGCGTGGCGCAGGGCGAGTTTGATCGCGCTCGGATCGACGTCGTAGCCGGCAAAGGGAAGTTTTTGTTTTTTTTCGCCGCTTTTAGCCTCTTCTATCGTCTCTTCGTAGAGTTTTTTATCGAAAAAATTCCAGTGCAGAAAGTCGAAGTCACGACTTATTCCCGGGGCGATATGCATAGCCGCCGTCGCCGCTTCGATGAGAAGGGTCCCCGATCCGCAAAAAGGATCGACGAAGGGTCTTTCCGCGTCTATAGGGGAGAGCGCGACAAGAGCCGCCGCCAGCGTCTCCTTGATGGGCGCGTCGCCGACCAAGTCCCTGTATCCGCGCTTGTGCAGTCCCTTGCCCGAAGTGTTCAGACTGAGGGTGACGAGGTCGTTCCTGATTGAAAAGAGTACTTCGTAGGTCGGACCGCTTTCGGGAAAGTACGTCGTCCTCTTGTCCTCGGACAGGCGAGAGAGGATGGCTTTTTTGATGATCTTTTGGCAGTCCGAGAGGGAATAGAGGGTGCTTTTTACGCTCTTGCCATTGACGATGATACGGGCGTCGGTCGGGAGATAGTCGGAAAAAGGTACGCTCTTTACGCCGTCGAACAGTTCGTCAAAACTTCTCGCCGGGAACTCTTTCAACACAAGGTGAACCCTATCTCCCGTCCGCAAAAAGACGTTGAGCCTTGACACGTCGCGCATCGTCCCGTCGAAGACAAAACTCCCGTCGATCGCCTTCGGGTCCCGGACGCCGAGATTTTTCAGTTCTTTTTTTGTGACCGATTCCACGCCGAAAGCGGAGGTCACGGCGATCTTATGCGTCAACGGTCGTCCCTCCTGCGTCGTTTGGGTTTTTCTCCGTTTTTTGCTCTTTCTCCGACAAGTCCGTCGAAAGATTTTTTTGATCAAAGCATTTTTTGAGGAGCATGGGCAAGAGGATCACCGTAAGGATCGCCGCGCCCGCTTCGCTCGCCGGATACGCCGCCCATACGCCGTCCACGCCGAAATAGTGCGACAAAAGAAGAGAGAAGGGGATGAGCAGGATCACCTGTCGCATCAGACTCACGATCATACTCATCGTCCCGTAGCGCAGAGCCTGCATGGAGGTCGCTCCGATGATACCCACCGCCGCAAAGGGGAAGCAGACGCTGATGACCCGTAGCGCAAGTCGTCCTACGCGGAGCAGTTCTCCCTCGGCGTTGAAGAGGCGGAGCAGTTGGTCGGGAAGCAACTGGAACAACAATAAGCCGATCGTCATCATAGACAGCGCGAAGATAAGGCACCACTTGACCGCTTCGAGGAAGCGCTTTTTGTCCTTGGCACCGTAATTGTAGCTCATCACCGGCAGAGCGCCTTGATTGAGCCCGAAGATGGGCATGAAGACGAAACTCTGCAGTTTGAAGTA
>JAFVAC010000060.1 GCA_017476265.1 Clostridia bacterium | reverse complement strand
GTCAGATCATCACGACGTACGGGGGGTACCTCGGCGTCCCGACCGACGAACTCAACTGCATGCACTTTTTGAATATGCTCTTAGGCTATCTGGACGACGGCGCCGCTATGCCGTATCATCGCTCGCACGAGTTGTCCAGTGCGCTCTGCGACGTCATCTACAAAAACGGCGGCGAGATCTACTACAATACCGAAGTGACCGAGTTTTTGTACAACGAGGACGGCTCTATGAGAGGCGTAGTCGCCGGCGGACAGACCTATCTCGCCGATGAGATCATCAGTAACATCATCGCCAACAACGTCATCAACCGATCCGACATCACTAAGATCCCGGAGCGCACTTTGCGCCTCGCCAATGCGAGAGAACTGGGCATATCCGTGGCGACAATGTATCTCGGACTGGATTGCACGGCGGAAGAACTGGGATTCAAGGACTATACCGTCTTTGTCACCACCACCCCCGACGCCAGAGAACAGTACGAAAAGAGGCGCGAGGGCACGCTGTATATCCTCAACTGCCTCAACAACGTCATCCCCGACTGCACGCCGGAGGGGACCTGTATGCTGTTCTTTACCATGCCCATCTTCGGGTCCGATATTCCCAAGGATCTCACGCCCGAGACCTACAAGAAGTACAAGAACGCCATCGCCAAAAAGTTCATTGAAGACGCCGAAAAGACTTTCGGGATCGACATCAAGAGCCATATAGAGGAGATATCGGTGGCGACTCCGGTGACCTTTGCCCGGTATCTGGGCACGCCGGAAGGGACCATTTACGGGTACTATACCGCCGACTGGGACAACGTCATCATGCGCGTAAGCGAAGAGGCGAAGGACTTCCCGACCCCCGGTATGAGCTACTGCGGCGGACACGCGACCAGAGGCGACGGCTACAGTTGCGCGCTCATCACGGGTATGAACGCCGGTAAGAAGGTCGCTAAACGAGTCTTGGCTAAGAAAGGAGGTAACAACTGATGGGACTGCTTCTTAATCCTTTAAAATTTACGAAATTGTCCAAAAACAGACAAGAAAAGATCGACGCAGCCGAGGCGAAGCCGGTCAAACAGCTCGGGGATTATCTCCCGAACCGCATCGCAAAAGCCCTGCATCCCGAGGTCCAGCACGTCGTCATCAGCGAGATCGTCGAGCATAGCCCGGACGTGAAGAGCTTCTTCTTTGCGCCGGATAAAGAACTCGGCACCGAGTCTTTGGCTTACTTTTCGGCGGGACAGTATCTGACCATCCGACTGAACGTCGGCAAGGCGAAGATATCCCGTCCGTATTCCCTGTCCTCTTCTCCGAAGGAATCCACCGAAGGGAAGTACACCTTGACCATCAAGCGCGACAAGGACGGGCTCGCCAGCAACTACGTCTTGGACAACTGGAAAGTGGGCGACAAAGTGACCGTCTCCGCGCCAGAAGGGGTCTTCACCTACGAGCCTCTGCGCGACGCGTCCACGGTGATCGGACTTGCCGGCGGAAGCGGCATCACACCCTTCTTGTCTTTGGCTAAGGCGATCGCGGACGGAGACGAAGACGCGAACCTGGTCCTTTTGTACGGCAGTCGTACCGCCGACGACATCCTCTTCAAGGCGGAGTTCGACGCGTTGGAACAAAAGTGCGACAAGATCAAAGTCGTCCACGTCCTCAGCGGCGAGGAAAAAGAGGGATTCGAGCACGGTTTTATCACCGCCGATCTCATCAAGAAGTACGCGCCCGAAGGGGAGTACTCCATCTTCATCTGCGGACCGCAGGTCATGTACGACTTCGTGGATAAGGAGATCGCCACGTTGGGACTGAGAAGGAAGTTCGTCCGGCACGAAGTCTTTGGCGAGTACAGGAACCCGGCAAGGAACGAGGACTACCCGAAGGACGTCGCGGACGAGTTTAGTTTGACCGTCAAGATTCGCGGAGAGGAGACCACGATCAAGTGCTCCGCCAACGAGACGATCCTCAACGCTCTCGAACACGCCGGAGTCAACGCGCCCGCCCGCTGCCGCAGCGGTATCTGCGGATATTGCCACTCCCGCCTCGTATCCGGCGAAGTGTATGTGCCCAAGTCGGTGGACGGCAGAAGAATGGCGGACCTCGACTACGGCTATATCCACCCCTGCTGCACCTTCCCGATCAGCGATCTGGTCATCGACGTCCCCCCGGAGACGACCAGGATATAACGACATCAAGAGTAAGAGCGTCTGCGGACGCTCTTTTCTATGCGGAGAGAAAAAAACAGATGGTTTTTTCTCTTGAAAAGCGCGCGGAGGATATGGTAGAATACTTCTTGTTGACATCGGTACTATACGGTACAAGACCGTGCGGCGCATGCGCCGGTCGGAAAGAAATAGAATTTCGGAGGGGAAAAGAGATTTTATGAAGATATTCAGGATAGAATTCGACTACGAGTGGATCCTCAAGCACAGGCACGACGAGGTCCCGCCGACGACTTTGCTGGAACGCAGGATCATCGGGTACGACCGGCTGGATCTGCACCCGGAGTACGTCTCGGAAGTCAGCCTGTATGTGCTCGGCGACATAGACCTCGAGGGTATGACGCGGCTCACGCATTCCATACTTTCGGGGGAGTATCACGAGGAAGTCCCCGTGAACGTGTACGAGGCGGAAGAGGAGTACGCCGAAGAGCAAAGGGCGGAAGAGGAAGAAAAAAACAAGAGGAAGGCAAAAGACGCCGACTCCGACAAGGACGAGGACGACGGCGAAGCGATGGAGGATCTACGTCAAGCGTTGGAACAACTAAACGACCTGATCGAATCGGACGGAAAGGAAGGGAAAGATCCGCGCCCGTCCGGGGCGTCCCGCGACAAAAAGGACTCCGAGGATGACTCTTGCGAAGAAGCCTGTCAAAAGGAGCCCAAACCGGAGCAATCGGAAGACCAAACAGAGGAAGACGAAGATTTTTCATTAAGCGCTTTTTTGTTCAACAAGCAGCGGGAAGAAGCGCGCAACAGGTCTACGGACCAGAAGATCAACGAGCTTTTGACAGAGATCGACTCCCTGATCTCGGTACAGCCGTATAAAAAACTGTTGCGAGAATTGATCGCCGTCGCGCCGAAGCTTGCCGGGGACAAGAAAAAAGACGTCGTTTTACGCAGGAGCTATCTCTTCGCCGTGTCCGACGGCTCCGGGCTGTCCACATACTTGAGACTCCTCGCCAAGGTCATATCCGCCACGGGCGTCGCCGAGATCATTCCCGACGACGTATACGAGATACACATTCCAAAGTCCGACAAACTCGACGAAGAGTTTTTGGGAAATTTCGATCGCGTCCGTCCCATCGTCGCTTGTCTCGATATCAGCGAGTGGATCAACGACGTCAACAAGCCGTTGTTTAAGGAACTTTTGCGAAAGATAGAGCGATACAGCGCGCGTTCGGTCGTGGTCTTCCGCGTGCCCTATCTGGAGAGCAATATTCTCTCCAAGATATCCGACGCGCTCAACGACGTCCTTACGACGGTGGAGGTACCCTTCCCGCCTTTTGACGGAGCGGACTTACGGAAATTCGCTCTGACCTGTCTGACCGAATACGGCTACACCATCAGCCCTTCGGCGTGGAAGATCTTCGACGTGCGTATCGCCGAAGAAAAACGCGACGGGAAGTTCTATGGACTCAACACCGTCAAAAAGGTCGTGCGGGAACTCGTCTATCAAAAAGAAGTCGCCAATGCGGATAAAAACGAGTCCGACACCAACGTCACGAGGTCCGACGTCAAGAGGATCTGCAAAGAATACGATCCCAACGCCGTGGAGATGACGGGCGAAGAGGAGCTCGCCGCTCTCGTCGGACAAGAGGCGATCAAAGAAAAGGTCAAAGAGATCCTCTCTCAGATCGACTTGGCGGAGCGCTTTGCCGACGGACAAAAGCCCGCCCTGCATATGCGGTTTTTGGGCAATCCGGGCACGGGCAAGACGACGGTCGCCCGCATTTTGGGCAAGATACTAAAGGACCGCGGCGTCCTGAGGATCGGCGCTTTTTACGAGTACAGCGGTAGGGATCTGTGCGGACGGTATATCGGCGAGACCGCCCCCAAGACCGCCGGGATCTGCCGCGACGCATACGGGTCCGTCCTTTTCATCGACGAGGCGTACTCCCTGTACAGGAGCGACGACGAGGACAGCAAGGACTACGGCAAGGAGGCGTTGGAGACCCTGATCGCCGAGATGGAAAACCACCGCGACGACCTCCTGGTCATTATGGCGGGGTATACCGACGACATGGAAAAACTCATGCGCGGCAATCTGGGACTCGCCGGGCGTATGCCGTACGTTTTGGAGTTTGCCAATTTCACCCGCGACCAGCTGTACGAGATATTCGTCGGCTTCGCCACCAAACGCTTCCCGTGCGAAGAGGAGACGCTCGTC
>JAFVAC010000059.1 GCA_017476265.1 Clostridia bacterium | reverse complement strand
TTGCGCTCAAGAAAGGAACACAACCGGGGATTCTTCCACACGCTCGTTACACTCGCTTGGTCAGAATGACGATGACCGTCATGGTGCGCATAGTCAAATCATCTCCCGGTTTTTCTACCATTCCGCACAATCGGATATTCTCTTTAGGTATATTTTTCATATTTTCACGTATACTTATTTGCGTAGGATATTTCTTACCCGGAGGGTGATATGAAAGATAATAAAAAGATCGACGACTTATTGTGGGAGACGTTTGAAAAGAGCGGTGACGCGGGATATTATATGTTGTACCGCGCATTGCACGACGAGGAGGAATAAGGTCCGGTTGCTTTTTTGAGGAGTCAGAGGGTCTTTTTTGACGGATTCACTATTGATTTTCCGATAGTCTCTTTGTATAATAATAGTATATTCTTACTATAAAGAGGCTATACTATGACCCAAAAATACAAGTTAGAGTCCCAAGAGCTCACCGACGAGGTTCGGAAGAGCGCTTCGGGACTTTTTATTTCTCTTCCGTGCGGCAATACGCACTATTCGATCGAGGGAGAGGGAGACGAATGGGTGGTCCTCGTTCACGGGTACGCCACGCCCTACTTTATCTATGACAAGATCGCCGAAGGGCTGATTTCGTCGGGCTACAAGATCCTCCGCTACGACCTCCTCGGTCGCGGACTGTCGGAGAGAGTCCCCGGTCCCTATACTCCGGCGCTTTTTGCTCGTCAGCTCGATGAATTGACCACGGCACTCTTAGGAGAGACGCCCTTTTATCTTTTCGGCACTTCGATGGGTGGGACCATCACCACGACCTATACCGCCGCGCACCCGGACAAGGTCAAAAAACTCGTCCTTCTTGCGCCCGCGGGAATGCACTTTAAGGTCCCGTTTTATATGAAACTGGCTCGTCCGAAGGGAATAGGCGAAGTAATGTTCCGATCCTTCGGCGGCAAGGCGCTCCAAAAGAACTGCGCCAAAGAGATGCTCTATTCCGGCGAAGAGGTGAAAAAGTCCTACGAGGAAAAGTTCGCCTACCACATGCAATATAAAGGGATGCTGGACGCCACTCTATCCAGTCTCCGCAACACCATTCTCAACTTCGACGAGGCACGCATTGGTTACGACGGCGTAGCCGCCGCTAAGACCCCCGTCCTTGTCATCTGGGGCACTGCAGACAAGACGATGCCGTATTATCAAAATGAGGAGATGAAAAAGGTCCTCCCGCAGATGACGTTGATCACTTATGAAAATTCGGGTCACATCTTTTTGTATGACGAGGGAGAAAGGACGCTCCGGGACGTCCTGCCCTTTCTGAAGGGGGAACGATGAAAGTAGTCATAGCTTGCGACAGCTTTAAGGGCACGTTCTCATCCAAACAGATCGCCGAAGGGTTGACCCAAGCGATCAAGAGATACGTCCCCGAATGCGTTGTGGTCTCCGTACCCGTCTCGGACGGCGGGGAGGGCGTCATCGAGGTATTGAGCGAGGCGCTCGACGGGCAGATCGTCAAAAAGACCGTCACCGATCCCAACTTCAACCAAACGGAGGCGGAGTATCTTCTGTGCGGAGATCTCGCCGTGGTGGAATCGGCTAAGGCGGCGGGGATCACGATGTGCGTACCGCTCGACACCAAAAAGAAGACGACCTACGGCGTGGGAGAACTGATCGTAGACGCCGTCAGTCACGGAGCAAAGCGCGTTTTACTCGGGCTCGGCGGCACGGGTACGACCGACGGCGGCTGCGGTATGGCGGCGGCTCTCGGGACGGAGTTTTTCGACAAGGACGGCAAGTCTTTCGTGCCGGTAGGCGAGACCCTGAACGATATCCAAGCGGTCAAGATCGACAAAAAGTACGCCGTGACCGCTCTTTGCGACGTCACCAATCCGCTCTGCGGCGAGTCGGGAGCGGCGGCTATCTACGGTCCGCAAAAGGGCGCGACCCCGCAAGACGTCGTCCTGCTGGATAATGGTCTTTCCCATTTATCGGATGTTATTCGTAGCTACGGCTACGATTATGCCGACATTCCGGGTTCCGGCGCAGCCGGCGGACTGGGGTACGGTACACTTACGTTTTGTTTAGGAAAACTCTCTCGCGGGATAGACGCAGTGCTGGACGAAGTGCATTTTGCCTCCGCGATAGAGGGCGCGGATCTTATTATTACGGGCGAGGGCGCGCTCGACCATCAAAGTTTTTGCGGCAAGGTTGTGGACGGAGTCCTTTCCCGTTCGCAAGGCGTTCCGACGGTCGCCTTTGTCGGGATATCCAAAATTTCCGACTACAAGGAGAGAGGGCTTAGCGCCGTCTTCGAGACCAATGAAAAACATTTGCCGTTTGCCGAGATCATCGACAGATTGGACGAGCAGTTTTTATCCGCGGCGGACCGTCTCGGTCGTTACGTGGCAAATTTAGCCGCAAAAAGATAGGAGCGCATATGAAAATCATCGTTGCCGGAGCGGGGCACGGCGGACTGGTCGCCGGAGCCCTGCTGTCAAAAAACGGGCACGACGTCACCGTCATAGAAAAGTCTGACGACGTAAAAGATCTCGGATACGAGTGGGAGGACCGATTCGACTTCGATCTCCTTGCCGAGACGATCGGCGTAAGTACGGACGACTTTCCGACCGGGGCTTGGCAATATCGCGGAGACAGCGTCTTTGTCAGTCCCTCCAAAAATACCTTCGTCAAGATCAAGTTTTCGGACGAGAACCGCCAAAAGATCATGTGGCGAAAACCGCTTATTGCGATGCTCGTTGATTTTGCCGAAAAGTCGGGCGTCAAGTTCGTTTTTGGCAAGACGATCGTCGCGCCTCTCCTTGCCGGACCTCGCGTGGTCGGCGTGGAGACGGAGGAAGAAAAGTTCTTTTGCGACCTCGTCGTGGACGCGGCTGGCGTGTTCTCTCCCGTCAGAACGAATCTCCCGGAAGAACTCCTCATCGAGCGCAGTCCGAAACGGGGCGATCTTTTCTACGTGTATCGCGCTTATTTTGACAAGAAAGAAGACGTTCGTCCGGAAGAGCCGTTCGAGGTCTATCTCTATCACGAAAAGGAGCAGGGGCTCAGCTGGCTCTATACCGATGAAAAGACAGTGGATATTTTGATAGGGCGTATCGACCCGATCGACGACAAAAAGGTCGCTTTCGAGACCGAACGATTTCGCAAGTCGCACCCGTGGACGGGCGAGAATATCGTCTGCGGAGGAAAATACGGCTATATCCCGGTCCGTCGTCCGCTTCCGCTTATGATAGCGGACGGCTACGCAGCGGTCGGGGACGCCGCTTTCACGACCACGCCGATGAACGGGATGGGGATCGATCTCGCGATCCGGGGCGGAAGATTGCTCGCCGAGACGGTCAATGCGCACGGGGACGCTTCCGTGAGGACTTTGTGGGAATACAACAAAGCGTTCCTGATACAATACGCCGGTGACGCCGGCAAGAACGCCGGATTGAAGTCCGCCCTATTGGCTATGCCGCCGGAGGGTGTGGACTTTTTGTTCGACGAAGGCGTCATACAGTCCTCCGATCTCGCGGGAGGGGGGAAGAACACCGACTTTGCCGCGCTTATGAAAAAGTTCGTCCACGGGATGAAAAAGCCGAAGTACTTTTTCGCCGTCCTGAAAGGACTCATAAACGGCGCCAAAGCGACCAAACTGTATAAAAAACCGCCTAAGGCGTACGACCTTATTCTCTTGCACCGTTGGCAGAGGAGAATAGCCGATCTCGACATCCGGATCCGATAAGCGTTTTTATAAAAAACGATGTTGATTTTGCAAATACGGCGATGTATAATAATATTTAGAAAAAAATCCCTCCGAGAGGGGAGAAGGAGATACATAATGAGCGATTACAAGGAAATGCACAGACAGTACCACACTGCCTACAAAAACACCCACTGGGACCTCTGCTCGAAAGCCAAAAAGGACAAGTCGATCAAAGCGACCATCAAAGAGAACAAAAAGACGTTCAAAAAGCAGTTCGGCATACCCAAGTATCCGATGATGGCGGACATCTTCGACTGGGCGGAAGAGGACCGCGCGGAACCGAACAGCAGAACCCCGTTCTCCGCGGAAGTCAGAGTGGTCAAGGACGTCGTCTACAAGACCGTAGACGGGCAGGACCTTGTGATGGACTTGTATTTTCCGAAAGAACAGAAGCACAACGCCCCCGTCGTGATGGACATCCCCGGCGGCGGCTGGATGATCCACAATCGTCCCCGTCGTGACGGTTACGCCAGACTGTACGCCAAGATGGGCGCCGTGGTCGCCGTCATCGACCACAGACTCTGCCCCGACGTCTTCTTCCCGGAAAATTTGCACGATTGCATCGACGCGTACAATTTCTTGGTCGACAATGCCGAAAAGTACGACATCAACCCGAACGATATCACCGTCACCGGCGACTCTTCGGGAGGACACCTGTCCGCTTGCGTAGGATGCGCGGCAAGTAGTGAAGAGTACGTGAAAAAACTCGGCTTGCCTTCGCTCAAAACCAAACCGGCGAACCTCATCTTCATCTCCGGCGCCTTCAGCTTCGAGGTGATGTATCGCATCCCGCTCACCAATACGCTCATCGTCCGCTATTTTTCCGGACAAAAGTCCAGAAAAGCCTACAGAAATTGGGAGTTTTATAAGGAGAGCATTCCCTATAACTATATCAATAAGGACTACCCCGAGTGCTACAACAACGGCGGCATGACCGATATCCTCTGCTTCGGCGAGGCGAAGCGTTTTGCCAAAATGCTCACCGCCGCCGGCGTCAAAAACGAGTATTCCGTGGGAAAGAACTTGCGCAACTCCGACCACTGCTACGTCTTGCGCCTGCCCTTTGCGCCCGCTCGCCGCGATATGATCAAGATCATGAAGTGGTACTGCGACCGTCAAGCCGAAAGGGGCGTGGACCTTACCGAAGGTTACAAAGCCGTCGAAGAGTTCTTGACCAACTACAAAGAGAGAGTCAAGGTCATAGACTAAGCAAATCGGATCATCGAGTGTCTGAAAGGGGAGTGGGGCTTGACCGAAGAAGTCTCTTTGCGGGACGCGGAGCGGGAGAGAGCCCGTCTGTTCGGATCGGTCGAGTAGTCGAACTTGTGATAGCAAGAAAAGAATGACGTCTGTTCCCGAAGCGTATACCGCGTTGGCACGCTTCGGGAAACCGGCGACAATTTGTTTGTGCCCACTCGATGAAAACAATAAAAAACGCTTGCAATTTTCAAAAATTGTGGTATTATATATATTGTCCTACGGGGGCATAGCTCAGTTGGTAGAGCGATACGTTCGCAACGTATAGGTCAGGGGTTCGAATCCCCTTGTCTCCACCATTAAAGAACAACAGGATTGATACAAACTATCAATCCTTTTTTCTTTATATATTAATTGAATTAAAATCAACTTTTTATCGCAAAACAATTGAAATATATTCAACAAATTGATATAATTAATGTGACGAAAGGATTAGTTACTATGGAAAAATATGATATTGTAAAATTTGTTGATAATGATTTTGAACTTGATGTAAGAACTGATAAAGTAAATGATACTGTTTGGTTAAATACAGAAGAAATTTCATTATTGTTTGGTAGAGATTATAAAACAATTAGAAAACATATCAATAATGCTTTAAAAGAAGAACTTGATGAAAAGGTGGTTGTCGCAAAATTTGCGAATACCACTAAACATGGAGCAATTGAATCTAAAACTCAAACTCATGAAGTTGATTATTATAATCTTGATATGATCATATCTGTTGGCTATAGAGTAAAGTCTCAAAGAGGTATTATCTTTAGAAGATGGGCTAATAAGGTATTAAAAGAATATTTAATACAAGGTTATTCGATAAATAATAAGAGATTAGAAAAATTAAACAAAGTAATCGATATTCAAAATAAGATGCTTGCATCAGCCTTAAATATCGATTCATATGAACTTACTGAAGTAATTAAAAAATATACTAATGCCCTTGATTTATTAGATGATTATGATCATCAGAGGCTTGAAAAGCCTAAGGGCAATGATACCATTTATAAAATTGAATATAATGAAGCAAGAAGAATTATAAATTCAATGAAATTTAATAATGATTCTAATTTGTTTGGTGTAGAAAAAGAAAATGGTAAATTAAATGGTATATTAGAAGCAGTATACCAAAATGTATTTGGCACTGAATTATATCCAACAATAGAAGATAAGGCTGCACATTTATTATATTTCTTAGTTAAAGACCATCCTTTTGTAGATGGATGCAAAAGAATAGCTGCAACATTATTCTTAGAATTTTTAAATAAGAATAAGAGATTAGTTAAAGATGGCAAATTAATAATATCTAATAATACATTAGTAGCTATAACATTATTAACTGCTGAATCTAAACCTGATGAAATGGAGATAATAATAAATGTTATTATGCATTTATTAAGTGATAACAATGAGTAAATTAGGAGATAAAATAAAAGAAATAAGAACATCTAATAATTTAACATTACAAGAATTTGCTGATTCACTTGGATATACATCTAAATCTACTATTACTAAAATCGAAAAGGGTAATAACGATATTACTTTTAGTCAAATGATTAAATTATCACAAATTTATTCAATCGATTTAAATGAATTAGTTGACAATAAAATTATAAATGTTGATTTATTAAAATATAGTTTGCCTAATTTAGAATTTAGAGAGATTAATAAAGATAATTTCTATGATGTATGTATGCTGGATGTAAATAGTGAAGATAAAGAATTTGTTGCTTCAAATTAAATGTCTTTAGCAGAAGCATATTTATTTAAAACTATGGGAGCATATGTATTACCTATTGCTATATATAGAAATAGAGTCCCAATTGGTTTTATAATGATTACTAAAGGCTATATTGGAGATAATATAAAAGGTGAATATATAAATAATTATTGTATTTTAAGAATGATGATAGAAGCGAAGCATCAAAATAAAGGATTAGGTAAGCTTGCTTTAAAACAATTAATTGAAATTATAAAATCAATATCAATTAATGAATCATTTATATGGATATCAACAGAAGAAAAAAATGTAAAAGCAATTCATGTATATGAAATGAATGGCTTTAAAAAGACAAATGATTATTGTGGTGAAGAAATTATATTAAAATATGATTTAAGTAAAATAATGTAAATTGTATTAATTATGGAGTCCTTCGCCATTAGAGTTAAGTATAGTCGATACCAAAATATCGGCTATTTTTTCTTTTATAGGGATAAATACTGCAAATATTAATGACTTATATGGCATTTCTGCAATAAATATAGCAGTATCACAGGTTTTCTTTGTTTGGCAAGAGCGTGCGGACGAGAACAGCCTTTTTCGAAGGGTTTTTTACGATCGAGCGCAAGAAGCGTTCGAACGCATTCGTTCGAGACGATTGACGAACGGGAACAAAAAAAAGTACAATAGTAGAGAAGAACGAAAAAAGGGGTCGGTGTAATGAAAAAGTACAAGATCACAGACAAAAAAGTCGTCTTCGGCGAGTATCCGCAGACAAAAGTCACCGAAGAAGCGCTCATAAAGCGCCTGGCAGACGTCGAAAAAGCGGGGGACGTCGTCCGACTCGACGGCAAAAAATACCTTTTTGATAGCAAGGATTTTTATCTCTTTGAGCCGGTCGAATGGATCGTCCTGGACGTCAAGGACAGCGTGGCGTATCTGATCGCGAACAGAGGGCTCGACTGCCGGGTATTCGACAAAAAAACGGAGTACTTCAAGGACTCGGAGATCCGCACTTGGCTCAATCAAGAGTTTTTAGATCGCTTGACCGAGGAGAAAGAGGATCTCATTACGAGCGAGGACGGCGACTCGGTCACCCTTTTGACAAAAGAAGAGCAAGAGCGATTCGGTCCGGACAACAAAAAAGTCACGCCTACCGATTATGCCCTGCGCGACGCCACAAGCGAATGGGAGCGATACTATGCCGAGATCTATTGGCTCGGGACCGACAGCCCCTACGAGTTCCGCGTGTATACCTCGACAGGGTGGGAGTTCTGTCACAAACAAGCCCTCGCCGTCGTGCCGACCATACGTCTTGCCGTGGACGTCCCCACGGTCGTCCCCGGTCCCGCTTTTTCAGACGATCGAGAGGTGATAGCCCCGATCGACCAAGGTCGGGAGGTCCTCTTCGGACGCTATCCGCAGTCCCTTGTCACCGATAAAGAGATCCTGAACGGTTTGTCCGATCGCCCGGTGGATCGGGACGGCTTTACGAACCTGAACGGACGTTGGTACGCCCGATATGAAAACAAAAAGGAGTACGGCGACGTGCGTTTTTACGCGGTCGAACCCATCGTGTGGACCGTCGTGGAAGACGACGATAAAAAGATCCTGTTGTCGAAATATTGCTTAGACCACAAACCCTTCGTGCCGCTCTACTACCGTGACGGCAAGCCGCTGTCCGACTGGCTGAACGAAGACTTTTTTGCACTTGCATTCGGCAATAAGGGTGACCTTATTGAAAACTTCAGGGACCGAAAAGTCAACTCTCTTTCCGAGGACGATATTGACGAGGATAACCGGTGGAAAGACGATTGGATCGCCTTTTTCCAAAACGACGATCAGCGCGGGACCTCCGCTACCGACTTCGCTAAACGGCAAAACCCGGGGTATTTATACTGTAGTTATTGGCTGGCGACGGAGTACGACGAGGATCGGTCCGCTTTTACCGTGGACGAGTCCGGAAATATCGGCTCCGATTGGCAGGATTCCGAAAATTTCGTTCGCCCCTTTATCGTTTTGAAAGCGTAAGCAGAAGAAGGCTTCCGAACGGTCCATGAATTGCGAGTCCCTCGCATGAATTGGCGATAAATCGCAAGGAACTTGCGTTATGAATTGCGAGTTCCTCGCATGAATTGGCTGGTGCCATGAATTGACGTCACAAGGACGTCATGAATTGCAATTTTTGGGAAAATTGCGTTATGGATATAATACGCGGCTCTTTCAACATCTGTTGAGAGAGCCGCATCCATAATGGAGCATTTTGCAAAAAATGCGAGAATTCACGGGGCGTATACGCCCCAATTCATGACGCGCAAAGCGCGTCAACTCACGTTGCGTAGCGACAACTCATCGGGGTGTTAAGGATATCGATCCTTAACACCCCTTCGAAAGATCGTCTTTTGTGCGTGATCGGATCAGGACAGGCGTAAGATAACCAAGTGGGAAGAACCGCTATTCTGATCGGTAGGTGCGGAGATGTTGACGTTGACGTTGCTGTCGGCGGGA
Source organism: Clostridia bacterium (assembly GCA_017476265.1). GTDB lineage: Bacteria > Bacillota > Clostridia > Christensenellales > DTU072 > CAG-1782. The sequence goes on along the minus strand of JAFVAC010000059.1, from coordinate 21,339 downwards.
TTGCGGAGAGTCAGGACGGTGTTTGCCGTCGTTGTCTCTACGATAGACATACCGATCAGCTGGTCTGTGCCGTTGTGTCCGACGATCGAAGAGGGGACTACCGTACCGTTCAGCGTCAATACCAGTTGTCCCGTCCCTTGTACCGAGACTTGGAAGCCGACGTAATATGCGCCGATCTCCGTCAATGTGAAGGAGGAGTCCGAGGCTCTCACGACCGCGCCGCTGTTGATGCCGTCCGAGGGGAAGGGAACGTCTTCTCCGGGATCTACGTTCGTCGTATTGTTGCCGACCAATAGATCATAGAAATCGGCGAAACCTAACAGTCCTCCGGCGGGACCTTGCGGACCGATGGGACCACAGGGACCGGCAGGACCTTGGGGACCTTGCACGAGGACTAATCTTTCATTTCCGCCGCAGTTGCACTGACAGCGGGGAGCGTTGTTGCATGAACAATCCGTCATAAACGGAAAACAATTTCGTATCATATTTCCTCCTATTACGAATATGTAACGACGCTCATACTGCATTATATGACGGAGAGGTCTTCGGAGGTTCCGCACGCGGATCTTGGGACAAAAAAAAGAGCCGAAGCTCTTTTTTTGTGTTATTCTGCTTTCGGCGCGGGTTTTGGCGGCGCAGGCTTCTTTTGCGGCGGGGTGGGGAGACTGACGTCGTCGGTACGCTTCATGCACTTTCGCGGACAGACCGTCGTACAGGTCATGCACCCGGTACACTTGTCGTAGTCGATGACCGGCAGATTGTCCACTATCGTGATGGCGCCGGCGGGGCACTTCTTGGCGCAGAGTCCGCAGGCGATACAGCCCATCGTGCAGAAAGACATCGTCTCTTTCCCTTTGCAGTGGGTCCGACAGGCGATGTAGACTTTGGCTTTTGCCGGGATGCGGTCGATGCAGTTTTTCGGGCAAGTGTTGATACAAGCGCCGCAGGAGAGGCAGATCTCGCGTTTGACAAAGGCGATGTTGTTTTCCCGCACGCTGATGGCGTCTACGGGGCAGACCTTTTGACAGCTGCCGCCGCCAAGACACGCCGTCGCGCAGATCTTTTGCCCGCCTTGATAGACCATGTGATCGAGACAGGACGGATTTCCGATATACTCGAACTTGTCCGCCGCATTGGTCCCGCCCGAACAGCGAACCACCGCTACCGTAGCTTCTTCGGCGGCAAAGGGGATGCCCGCTATTTCGGCGATGACGGCTTTCGCTTCGTTCGACGTCGCCTTGCAGTCGTTCAGTTCGGCTTTTCCGCAGGCGAGGCACTTGGCGAAGTCTTCGCAACCGGTCTTGCCGCAACCGCCACAGTTGGCTCCGGCGAGGTTCTCCAGGATCTTGAGGACTTTTTCATCCTCTTGAACGTGACATAATTTGGTGACGAGTAGGATCGCCGTGGCGAAGACGATCGCAAGGCCTGCTACGATCCCGAGGACGATACCGACCGTCGCCCAGTTGATTTGTGCGCAAATGTAAGTATTCATCGTCCGCCTCCTATAAAGATATCATATTGAAGACGTAAAACGCCATCGCCATAAACGCCGCCGTCGTCATGACGACGGGATAGCCCTTGAGACTTTTTGCCGGCGTCAGTGCGTCCACTTTGGTACGAAGTCCCGACAAGAGGACGATCGCAAGAGTGAATCCCACTCCGGCAAAGACCCCGTACAGGACCGACGCGCCCAGCCCGCTCGCCCCGACCATGGCGACCATAGCCGAGTCGTCGATGACCATCTCGGCGACGCCGAGGACGGCGCAGTTGGTGGTGATAAGGGGCAGGTAGATGCCCATCGCTTTGTACAGAGGGGGAGAGAACTTTTTAATGAACTTCTCCAGCATCTGGACCAAAGACGCGATGACGAAGATGAAGACGATGATCTCCAAAAAGTCAAGTCCGAGCGGCACCAGGACGTAGGCGTACAGAGGATAGGTAATAAGACAGGTGATCGTCATGACGACAGTGACTGCCACGCCCATACCGAAAGCGCTCTTGGTCGATTTGCTGAGCCCGAGGAAGGGGCAGATCCCCAAGAACTGAACGACGACGAAGTTGTTCACAAAGACTGCCAAAATAATGAGCATTAAGAAAGTGCCCATATTACGCAGCCTCCTTTTCGGTCTCTTTCGACGACTTCTCGACGTCGATGTACGTCAATACGAAGTTCTTTTTGTGGAATCGGCTCTCCACTTTCGTATAGATGAGGTTGAACAGAGCGATGCACAGCCCATACACAAAGAACGCCCCCGCGGAAGAACTGAAGAACTCGATCCTGAAGTCCCACAGCGCGATCCCGAAGATGGCGCCCGCTCCGAGGACTTCTCTTATGATCCCCATCAGAGTCAGGGCAAGCGTAAAGCCGATCCCGGTGAAAAGACCGTCGAACGCCGAGTGCAGAACGGGATTTTTGCTGGCGAAGCTCTCCGCTCTGCCTAAAATAATACAGTTGACTACGATTAGAGGCAGATACACGCCCATCGACTCATACAGAGAGGGGATGAACTTGTCGAGCAGCATTCTTAACAGAGTGACGAAAGTCGCAATGATGAGGACGAACGCCGGGATGCGGACCTCGTTGGGGATCACTTTCCGCAAGAGGGAGATGATGACGTTGCTGAAGATCAACACGAAAGTGACGGCGAGCCCCATGCCAATGCCGTTCATCGCGGCGGTGGTCAGAGCCAGGGTCGGGCAGGTGCCCAGCACCAGTCGGAAGGTCGGGTTGTTGCGGATGACCCCGTCCAGTCCTATTTTTTTGATATCGGATCCCTTAATCATTTTCTTGCCCTCCCGCTAAAGTCGAGCGCGCGTAAGCTAAGACGGTGTTGACGGCGTTGTTTGCCGCGGTCGCGGAGAAAGTGGCTCCGCTGATCGTGACCGCGTTGTCGTCCGTCCCGCCGAACTTTTTGAGTACGTCGGACGTGAATTTGCTCATCAGAGTCTGTTTTTCATACCCGGCGACGCTGACGTCCCGGACGCCGGCAAAGGTCCCTTCGGAAAAGGCTGCCACGCACCAGATCGTGATGGTCCCTTGCTTGTAGCCCTTGTTCCCGGTGGCTTTTATGAGATAGTTCCCGTCCTCGAGGAGATAGACCGCGTCGATCTTGCCTTTTTCGTCGGAATACGAGGCGTCTACGACGGAATACGCGACCTCTTTTCCGTAGATCTTTTTGACCGTGCGCATCACGCGCTCTTCTTCGGAGACGTTTAAGAGATCGTTCATGATGGCGAGGAGTCCTCCGCTCACCAGAGCGATGCACAGCAGTACGATGATACAGCGGAAGATCTTGCTTTTTACGAATTGTTTGATCGTCATTTGCTCTCTTCCTCCTTCTTTTTGGTGAGTTTTCCTTTCAGTCCGACAAAGAAGTCTTTGACGACCGTACCGACGGGTTTTGATCCGAACGGTCTCGGTCGGATCCACATATTGAACAGCGGCACCGTCAGATTCATCAGGAGGATGGCAAAGCTGACCACTTCGATCTTGGTCCCGAAGCGGAGCAGAGCGGTGATGACGCCGAGTACGACGTAGTAGACGAAGCACGCCCATTTGTTGTTGGGGGAGGTGACGTAGTCGGTAGCCATAAAGATCGCGCCGAGAATAAGACCGCCCGACAGGATGGAGGGCAAGAAGTACGACATACTTCCTCCCAGCGCGCAAGACAAAAGTCCCGTCACGGCGACGTAGATGATCGGCCATTGCCACTTGACCACTCTACGGACGATCAGATACACGAATCCGACCAGAAGGGCGACTTTGCAGGTCTCGCCGATACACCCGAGCACCCCGGTGCCCAAGAGCAGATCCACGTTGCTGATGCCGACGCTACCGAGACCTTCGCCCAGCATAGCGGTCAGAGGAGTCGCGGCGGATACCGCGTCCACCCCGCCGATCCGACCGAAGTTGGGGGCGAGCCAGCCGCTGACCATCGGGCTCTGGAAGGAGATAAAGGCGAAGACTCTGCCCGCGATCGCCGGGTTGACGATGTTTTTGCCCGTCCCGCCAAACAGCATCTTCGCCACGCCTATAGCAAAAACGGAACTAAGCAGCGGTATGTAAAAGTATTCGTAGGCAAGAGGGGGAAGGGTGAGAGCGAGGAGCAGTCCCGTCACGAGACTGGTGAAGTCGAACTGCTTGAGGATTTCCTTAATGGACGTCTTGCGGCAGAGGAGCCACACGAACTCCGTCGCCACCGCGCCGAAAAGGGACAGGACGATGGTCACCGCCGCGCGCCCGCCGAAGTAGACGAGTCCCGCGATCGTTGCGGGCAACAGAGCGATCAACACGTCGAGCATGATGCCCTTGGTGGTGCGCTTTCTTCTTATATGCGGAGATCCGCTGATTTGTACGGTTGCGGTGTTCATTTTTTACCTCCTGCTTGCGCCAGTTTTTGCTTGCAGAGAGCGATGGATTGCGTGAGTGCGCGCTTCGCCGGGCAGACGTAGGCGCAGGTGCCGCAGCTGATGCAGTCCTTGACTCCGCCGTACTTTGCCGCGAGATCGTATTGACCCGACTGAGTGTAAAAGTCGATCTGCATCGGCGCAAGGTTCATCGGGCAGGCGTCCGCGCAGGCGCCGCAGTTGATACATGGCGTGGGGAAGGAGACATCGATCTCCTCCGGCAGCATCATCAAAAAGCCGGAAGTCGTCTTGGTCGAATACACGTCCGTACTCGCCATGGCGGGTCCCATCATCGGTCCGCCGGACACGAACATGGTCACGTCGTCCTTGACTCCGCAGTTTTCCCGGAGCGCGGAGAAGGGCGTGCCCGTCCGGACGAGTAGGTTTTTGTGATGCACGGCGCCGCAACCGGACACGGTCATGACCCTTTCGTATAAGGGCTTGTCCTTTTCCACCGCTTCGTAGACGGCGAAGGCGGTCGCCACGTTCTGCACCACGCATCCGGCGTCGGCGGGGAGTTTCCCGCACGGGACCTTTCTGCCGGTACAACTGTAGATGAGGTGCTTTTCGCTGCCCATCGGGTAGGCTTTTTTCAAGGAGACGACCTGCATATCGTCATAGCGAGAAAAGAGTTCTATCGCGTCGGGCTTATTTTTTTCGATCCCGACGAAGATCTTTTCCACGCCGAGCGCTTTGGCGAGCAAACGGATCCCTTGCGCCACCTCGTCGGTCTTTTCCACCATCAACCGATAGTCGCAGGTGAGATAGGGCTCGCACTCCGCGGCGTTTATGACCAAGGAGTCCACCGGGGTCTTGGGGCTCAACTTGACTTCGGTGGGGAAGCCGGCTCCGCCCATACCCACGATCCCTGCCTCGCGGATGCGCGCCTTGATGGTGGCGGGTTCTCTGTCGGGCAGAGGGGGCAAGGTCATCGTGCGATCGTGATGATCGTTTTCGATGACGATGTATTCGGCGGGGACGCCGTTGACGCCCGGTCGTTTTTCAATGCCCGTCACTTTGCCGCTGACGCTGCTGTACACGTTGGCGCCGATATATCCGCCCTCTTTAGCGATCAGCTGCCCGCACAGGACCTCGTCTCCCGGTCCGACGACGGGGACGGAGGGTCTCCCGATGTGCTGTTGCAGTCCGATGCACACGATGTCGGGGGCTTCCATCACCTCGATGGGGACGTCTTTGGACCAGGATTTATTGTCCGGGACGTGGACCCCTTTCGGAAAAAACTTTCCTTTTTTTATCTTCATTGCGCTCTCCGTTTCGTCCTTTAGGACGATACAAAATAATATAATTTTAATAATAATATAAAAAAAAATAAAAAACAATAATAAAAGCGGACTTTGTTAAAATTTAGCAAAAAAAAGAGGGGCTCCCGGTCAGGACAAGAGGTCGGTGCGCTCCTTTATGGCGATCAAAAGGAATTGGGCTGCCAGCCCGGTGAAGAGTCCCGTCAGGGTCCCCGCGACGATGAGGACGGGGAGATAGTAGGTTATTTCCGGCGTAGAGGTCAAGAAGACCGCAACAATGATCTGACCGATATTGTGAAAGATCGCGCCGGCGATACCGCAAAACCACATCTGCCGATCGGACAAGACGCGTCGTAAAAGGATCGTGACGAGATAGCACAGCGACCCGCCCGCCAGACTGTATAATAGACCGGTCACCTGTCCCGAGAAGAGACTGCCGAGAAAGATCCTTACGAGCAGAATGATCCCGGCGTCCACGGGTCCGAACGCGAACGCGGCAAAAAGGGTCGTCACGTTGGCGAGACCGAGTTTTACGCCCGGCACGGGAATGGGCAGCGGGACCAACTGTTCGACGACGTGCAGGACAAGGGCGACCGCGGTCAGGATGCCGTCGAAGGCGATACGTTTTGCGGACAGTCTTTTCATACTACTCAGATACGGCGTCCACGCCGCCCTCCTGTACGATCTTTACGACCAGTCGGTGGGGCAGACATACGATGGGCGCGCCGCCGGAAGAGATATAGCCCGTTTTTACGCAGGTCTCGTCCTCGCAGTCGGCTTCTTTTATGCGGATGCGATCGCGTTCGACGAATAGGGTATTGGTGCCGTAGGGGGTGACGATGGTCTTCTCGAACGGTTCGTTGACGGTGGTCAGATCGATCGACCAGACCTCTTTACCGTCCACCAGCGCGACGGCTACCCGCCCGCCCGACCCATCGCCGTCGCGGGTCAGAAAGACCACGGACAGTACGATCGCGGGGATGGTAACAAGTAGGACGATAAGGACGAGCAGACGAGTCTTTACCATCGGATCACCTCGCAAGGGAGGGAGGAAAAGTTCGGTTGCAGAGAAAAACGTCCTTGGAGCCCCTCGGTATAGAGGACGCCATCGTTGGTGTAGAGTACGGCGTCGATCCGGTGTTCTTTCAAAAACACGGTCGCCTTTTCCCGCCCCATCACAAAGAGCGCGGTGCTGAAAGCGTCGCATTCCGTCCCGCTTTTTCCCACGACGGTCACCGACAAGAGGTCGTTTTCCACCGGGGACCCGGTAGTCGGGTCGATGATATGTCCGTATTTTTTTCCGTCCGAGACAAAATGCCTTTCGTACAGCCCGCTGGTGACTACCGCTTCGTCGGAGACGTTCACGATCCCGAAGTACCCTTCTCCGAGGGGATTTTTGATGCCGATCTTCCAGCCGGAGCCGTCCTTGTCGCCGATGGCCGTCACGTTCCCGCCCAAGTTGAGCAGTGCGCTTTTGACGCCGTTTATTATAAGACGCTCGCGCAACACGTCGGACAAATAGCCTTTGGCGATCCCGCCGAGATCGATCTGTGCGCCCTCCGACGCGGTGACGACGTCCGTCGTTGCGCTCACTTTGTCCTTTCCGATATAGGGAAGGAGGGCTTCGATCTCTTCCTCGGTCGGCACTTTGTATTCACCGGTCGTGAAGCCCCACAGCTTTACCAACGGATAGACCGTCGGATCGAACATGCCCGACGTCAACGTCGATAGTTCGAGCGATTTTTTGACGAGAGCGACGACTTCTTCGTCCCGGATCGGTTCTTTTTTTTCGTTCAAAGCATAAATCAGACTGCCTTTATCGGTCACGGAGAGCTTTTTTTCCAGGTCGGAGATGATCTTGCCGCACTCCGACAAGAGTTTTTCTTCGCCGGTATACCGTATCGTCATCACCGTGTCCATCGCAAAAAAAGTCCCTTCGACCGAGGAGGGAGAAGCGCAGGCGGACAGCGCCGTCGTAAGGATGACGGCGACAAGGATCGACAGGATCAGACAACGCGAAATTTTTTTCATACCGAAATTTTACCGCATATTCAGAGTGAAAGCAATGATTTTTTCCGGGTCGGGCGGAAAGAATGCCGATCCGTGAGGGGAAAAGGGATATAAAGAGTATCGCAAAACAACGATCGGCGCGACGCAAAGAGAGTGTTTTCGGGAAAAATTTTTTTTGAAAAGTGTGTCAAAAATCCTTGACGACGGAATATCCATATGGTATGATGAAAATAACCCACCAAAGAAGTGGGCAAGTAGGTAAAACGAGGTCGCTATGAAAAACTATCTTTTACTTTGGATACGGAAGAACTTCCGCTTCGGGCGAATGTGTTGACGATACGCTTAAGTTCGACCATCAAGACAACGACACGATTCGCACAATAAAAGGAGATAAACAGTATGAGCAACTATAAATTCGAGACCTTACAAGTACACGTCGGGCAAGAGCAGCCCGATCCGGCTACCGACGCCAGAGCGGTACCCATCTACGCCACGACCTCTTACGTCTTCAAGGACTCCGCCCAAGCCGCAGGTCGCTTCGGTCTGACCGAGGGGGGCAACATCTATACCAGATTGATGAATCCGACGTCCGACGTCTTCGAGAAGAGGATCGCCGCGCTGGAGGGGGGAGCCGCGGCGCTTGCGACCGCTTCCGGGTCGGCGGCGATCACCTATGCGATCCAGAATATCGCCCGCGCAGGAGACCACTTCGTCTCTTCCACCAATCTCTACGGCGGCACTTACAATCTTTTCGCCAACACCTTAAAGGATCAGGGACTTTCGGTCACTTTGGTTGACCCGTCGGATCCCCAAAACTTTGAAAAAGCCATTCGGGAGAACACCAAACTCCTCTACGCCGAGACGTTGGGGAATCCCAATTCCGACGTCGTCGACTTGGAGGCGATATCCGCCATCGCGCACAAGCACGGCATACCGCTGATCGTGGACAATACCTTTGCCACGCCCTTCCTTCTGCGCCCCATCGAGCACGGCGCGGACATCGTGGTCCACTCCGCGACCAAGTTCATCGGCGGTCACGGCACCGTGATGGGAGGCGTCGTCGTCGATTCGGGCAAGTTCGACTGGGAAGGCAGTGGCAAGTTCCCGGGGCTGTCCGAGCCCAACCCGTCCTACCACGGCGTCGTCTTCACAAAAGCCTGCGGCAATCTCGCCTATATCCTGAAGCTCCGCACGACCCTTATGAGAGACCAGGGCGCAGCCATTTCTCCCTTCAATTCTTTCCTGCTTTTGCAGGGACTGGAGACCCTCTCTTTGCGTTTGGAAAGACACGTCGAAAACGCCCTAAAAGTCGTCGAGTATCTGAAAAACCATCCCGACGTCGAGTCGGTCAATCACCCGTCTCTATCCACCGGCAAACAAAAGGAATTGTACGACAGGTACTTTGAAAAGGGCGCCGCTTCCATCTTCACCTTTGAGATCAAGGGTGACGCGGAAAAGGCGAAAAAGTTCACCGAGAGTCTGGATCTATTCAGTTTGCTCGCCAACGTCGCCGACGTCAAGTCCCTCGTCATACATCCGGCGTCCACCACGCACTCGCAACTATCGGAAGAGGAGCTCCTTGCCTGCGGCATCAAGCCGAACACCGTCCGCCTGTCCATCGGCACCGAACATATCGACGATATCATCGCGGACCTTAAGCAAGCCTTCGATAAGGTGAAATAAACGAAGATCGCAAAATAAAAAACGATACGATCCGTCCGCTCGTCAAAAAAAGATGCTATAATGAGGACGAACCGGAGGCGCACCGCCCCGAACTAATAAAGCTAACAAATATTTGGAGGTAAATATGTCTAAAGTATACACGTCCGCCGATCAGTTGGTCGGCAATACGCCCCTGTTGGAGCTGACCCATATCGAAAAAGAGTTCGACCTTAAGGCGAAATTGCTCGCCAAGGTGGAGTACTTTAACCCGGCGGGCTCGGTCAAGGACCGTATCGCCAAAGCGATGATCGAGGACGCCGAAGCCGCGGGCAAACTGAAAAAAGGCTCCGTCATCATTGAGCCGACTTCGGGCAATACGGGCATAGGACTTGCCGCCATCGCCGCGGCGAAGGGATATCGCATCATCATTGTCATGCCGGAGACCATGTCCGTCGAGCGCAGACAGTTGATGAAAGCGTACGGCGCGGAATTGGTCCTCTCCGAGGGTGCCAAGGGGATGAATGGCGCGATCGCCAAAGCCAATGAGATCGCCGCCGGGATCGAAAACAGCTTCATTCCCGGGCAGTTCGTCAACCCCGCCAATCCCAAGGCGCACTACACGCATACCGGTCCCGAGATCTACGAGGACACCGACGGCGAAGTGGACGTCTTTGTCGCGGGCGTCGGCACCGGCGGTACCGTCACCGGCGTCGGCAAGTACCTCAAAGAGAAAAAACCCTCCGTCAAAGTCGTCGCGGTCGAGCCACAGACCTCCCCCGTCCTCTCGCAGGGCGTAGCGGGCGCGCACAAGATACAGGGCATCGGCGCGGGATTCGTGCCCGACGTGTTGGACACCAAGATCTACGACGAAGTGTTCCCCGTCAGCAATGAAGACGCCTTCGCATACGGCAAACTGGTCGGCAAGAAGGAGGGCGTTTTGGTCGGTATCTCCTCCGGCGCCGCTCTCTATGCCGCGATCGAAGTCGCCAAGAGGGAAGAGAGCGCAGGCAAGACCATCGTCGTCCTCCTGCCCGATACGGGAGACAGATATCTCTCCACGCCTCTTTTCGCGGACTGAAGACTTCCGAAAAAACCCGAAATAAACCCAAAAATCGATTATTTTACCTTGAGCCCGGCACTCCGCCGGACTCATTTTTTTGCACAAGAATGCCTCCGCTGGTACCGTATTTTTGTGCCAAAACCCGTATTGACGAGTTTTTTTAACTATGTTAAACTGGACTTAACGTGGTATTACCACAAGGGGGAACTATGCCGAGTTTAACGGAAGGATTCGTCAAAGAGATACAACGTCGGATCTTGACGGGCGAGTGGCAAATCGGGAGAAAGATCCCGCCGTTACGATCGCTTGCCGAAGAGTTCCACGTCAGTCGGAGCGTCATCAACGCCGGTATTGTCGAACTCAGTAACAACGGCTATCTCACCACCGTCCCCAGACAATACATCTGCGTATCCGACTGGAAAAAGAAGGGGACTTTCGCACTCTTGAACGGTCTGATGGCGAACGGGTTGTACGACGAGACCTTTTCCGATGACCTTTTGGAAGGGAGAATGACGATCGAAAAAGCCATCGCAAAAAAGGCGGCGGTGGCAAGGACGGAGGAAGACCTCGCTCTTTTGGCCGCGATCGTCCGGCGGGAGAAAGAACCGCTCACTCCGGCGGAGCGCGCGCAGGCGGACGGTGACTTTCATCACGGTCTGGCGGTCGCTTCGCATAACTTTATCTATACCGTTATACTCAACAGTTTCGACTCGGTGGCGTCCCACTTGGTGCGCGCGTTCTACGAAAAAGGGGTGGACGGCACCTTTGTGGTGGATATGCACGAGAGCCTTGTGCGGGCAATAGAAGACCGGGACGTAGTCGAGGCGGAAAAACGGATCGAACTTTTGCTCGCCCACGGGGAAAAAGAGCTGAAAAGAAAATAAACGATATAAAGAAGGAGGACACCATGCCACAACACGACGACGCGATCAAACAACCGAAGAATCTTTCACCGCGTGTTCAATGGCTCCGCGACTATTTCTTCCAAGGGACGAACAGGGCGTGGAACAACGAGAACAACGTCTTCACCACGGGAGACAAGTGGGACAGATGCTATGACGAATTGACGTACTATATCGTCCCCGAGACGAAATCTTTCTTCCAGCCGTTCACGACCGGGTACGTCGCCGCCGGCAAGATCCTGCCCGGAGAGGCGGTAGCCAAGGACTTCTACAAGCGTTCGATCGTGGAAAGAAAGGCGTTGTACGAAAAAGAAGTCATCGTCAACCAAATGCCCAAAGAGATCCTGCCCGGAGACCTCCTTTGTGGAGCCCGTTTTAATGCGATCTACTCGATGGGACTCAACAAAAAAGAGAGCAAAGAGCGGGAAAAACTCATTCAAAAGACGAGAAAAGAAGCGGTTTTTCTCATCGAACACGGCTACGGCAATGCCGGCGCGACCAGCGGACACTTAGTCCCCGACTACGCCAAGATCGTTCGGAGCGGATTCAAAGCCGTGTACGAAGATCTGCAAAGCAAATATAACGCTCTTTCCGAAGCGGATAAAAACGGCAAAAAGGGCGCCCAGCTCCGCGCCATGATGACGGCGTGCGAGATACCGCGCGACCTCGCGGCGAAGTATCGTGAGGAGTGCCTGAAAAGAGCCGCGGAAGAGAAGGACGAAAAGCGCAAAAAAGAACTGGAAGTGATGGCGGCAAACCTCGCCGTCGTACCCTGGAACGGCGCGCAAGACTTCTATCAGGCGATCCAAGCCCTGTGGCTGACCCATATGCTGGTCATGTTCGACGAAAAGTACCCCGGACCGGGCGTCTCTTTCGGTCGTATCGACCAGTATCTTTTGCCGTATTACGAGAAGTCGGTAAGCGACGGAATGGACAGGGACTTTATGAAAGAGATACTCGGTTGCTTCTGGGTCCACTGCAACACCGCCTACGACGCGCAGATCCGCGTCGGCGCCAATCAGGGCATCACCGCCGGATTCGGTCAGCTCTTCAACCTCTCCGGCATGGGCAAGGGCGGCGTTGACATGACCAACGATCTGACCTACTTATTACTCGACGTGATCGACGATATGTCGCCGATTTTGGAGCCGAAGCCCAACGTCCGCTTGCACAAAAACACTCCGGAAAAACTGTTGGACAGAGTGGTGGATATGGTATCGACCAGTCAGGGCGCGCCGTTTTTATTGGACTTTGACGAGAGGTCTATGGCGGGTATGATGCGCGAGGCGAAAAAGGCGGGCGTATCCGATCTCATTAACGAGGACAACGTGTGCGAGTACGTCAGCGTCGGGTGTCTTGAGAACACTATGCCGGGCAACGACCGATCGGGCACCGTGGACGTCAACGTCAACCTTCTGAAAGCGATGGAGTTGACCTACGGCAACGGCAAGGACTTCATGCCCTTCTTCGACCCGATGAGCGGCAAGTGGAGCGAGCAGGTCCAAGTGAGCGAGCAGACCGGGACTTTGGCGGAGCTCGACACCTTCGACAAGTTCTACGCGGCGGTCAAAAAGCAACTGCAATACGTCATCAAACGTATGGTAAAGCACTACGACAATACCGAAAGCATCCGCGCGAAGTTCAATCCCACGCCGTACCTTTCCCTCTTGGTCAACGGTTGCGCGGAAAAGGCGAAGGACATCACCGAGGGGGGAGCGCAACTGGGATTCGTCACCATCGAGGGCGTCACCTTCGCCACGACGGTAGACAGCCTCCTTGCCGTCAAGTACCTCGTCTACGACAAAAAGATCTGCTCGCTGGAAGAATTGGTCAACGCGTTGAAAGCCGACTGGAAGGGCTATGAGAAGTTGCAGGCGCAGGCGCAAAACCGCGCGCCTAAGTACGGCAGAGACGACGACCAAGCGGACGCTCTCGCCAAGGACTTTATGGAGTTCTGGGCGGACGAGACCTGGAAGTACAAGACCACGGACACCGACAGACGATTCCGCCCCGGTATGCTCTCCTGGAACTATTGGATCGGATCGGGCTATATCCTGAAAGCCAGCGCGGACGGACGGAACGAGAACAAGTTCCTCTCCAACGCTATCTGCCCGTCGAACGGTGCGGACATCAACGGACCTACCTCCAACAGTAATTCCGTCGGCAAGGCTCTCGGCGGCAAGGCGGAAAAGGGTGACTACGGACAGTACCTGAACTGCTTGCCCAACGGCGCCAGCCATACGATCACGTTCAATACCTCTGTCGTAAAAGACCCGACCCACAAGGAAAAATTCAAGTCCTTCCTGCGCGGATATATCGAAAACGGCGGCACGGCTCTGCAAATCAACATCCTCGATCCGAGCGTCTTGCGCGACGCACAGGCGCACCCGTCGGAGTACAGACATCTGCTTGTCCGCGTGACGGGCTACAACGCCTACTTCACCAGTATCGGCAGAGAATTGCAGAACGAGATCATCGCGCGTGAAGACCACAAAGGATTCTGACAATGCTGATCCTGAACTATCAACGAATGTCGACGGAGGACGGTCCGGGGCTTCGCACCACGCTCTTTGTGAAAGGGTGCCCGTTGAAATGTCGCTGGTGTCACAACCCGGAAAGCATATCGCCAAAGCCGCAGATCGAGTGGCTTGCGGTGCGTTGCATCGGCTGCGGGACCTGCGTGGGCGTCTGTCCGAACAAGGCTCTTTCGGCTACCGAAAAAGGCATTTTGATTGACCGAGACATCTGTTTGGCGTGCGCGACGTGCGTCGAAGAATGTCCTACCGGCGCGCTCGAACAAAAGGGCAAAAGAGTCACGGTGGACCAAGCCTATACCGAACTTGTTAAGGACGAAGCCTACTTTGGGAAAGAGGGCGGCGTAACCTTATCCGGCGGCGAGATCACGATGCAATCGCAGGAAGCGTGCGAACTGTTAAGAAAGTTGAAATCGCGCGGGATCGGCACGGCTCTTGACACCTGCGGTCTGACCACGAAAGAGAACTTCGATCTGCTCTTTCCGTATGTGGACGTGTTTTTGTACGACGTCAAAATCTACGATAGCGAAAAGCATAAGGAGTTCACCGGCGTAGGCAACGAAGTGATTTTACAGAACTTCGATTACATTGCCGAAAAGGTCAAAGGCACAGACAAAAAGATCTGGGTGCGCACGCCCATCATACCCGGAGCGACCGACTCGGACGACAACATCCGCGCGATCGCAAGATTCATTAAAGGCAAATACGACCGCTGGGATATGTGCGCGTTCAACAATCTCTGCCGGGATAAGTACGACAGGTTGTATCAGGATTGGTTTTACAGCAAGACCGAATTGATGACGAGCGAACGAATGGACGAACTGGTCAGGATCGCCACCGACGAGGGACTGACGGAAGTGTATCGTTCGGGCGCAACAAGATTACCGAAAAGGAGTGAGTAAAAATGAACAAAATCGGCGAAGAAGAATATAAAATCTTTGAAAAAAGCGAAAAATTGGGCGTGGTGGGGACGATAGACGATCAAGGAGACCCGCATCTGTCCCTTCTGACCACCATCATGGCGAAAGGCGAAAGCGAAATGGTGATCGGGCAGTTTACCGAAGGTCTCAGCAAACGCTTTATGACCGTCAGACCGAAGTGCGGTTTTGTCATTATGGGACTGGATATGAACTTCTGGACCGGCAAGATGGACTGGAAGGACGTCAAGACCGAAGGGGAAGAGTTCGTCAAATACAACAATATGCAGATGTGGCGATTCAATACGTACTTCGGGATCGGCAAGGTACACTACTTCGACCTTGCGGAGATATCCGACCGCCGCAAGTTGGATATCCCCAAGATCGCCGTAAACGAGATCCGCAGTATCCTTTGTAAACCTTTCTTAAAGTACAAGAGCAAGGAAAAGATCTTGCGCCCGTATGCCGTGGACCTTTTTAACGGCTTAGGCAATCCGAAATTCCTTTCCTATATAGACGAAGCGGGATATCCCGTCGTCGTACCGTGCGTACAAGCGCAGGAAGTGGGAACCGACACCGTCGTGTTTACCGCCGCGCCGTACAAACAGGATTTTGCCGGGCTCAAAGAGGGGGCGCGCGTAGCAATAATGGCGATCAGTCTCCGGATGGAGAGCGTGATGATAAACGGCACATTCTCCGGCTTCAAAGGCGGCGTAGGCAGAGTCAAGATCGACAGGGTGTACAATTCGATACCGCCCGTCTCGAGATATATCTATCCCTTCGACGACTTTACCGAACCGAGAGTGTAGACAATGTAATTCGTAATGCGTAAAGTGTAATTCGTAGTTAGTCGCTTGCGCCGGACCCTTCATCCTGCAATTTGCCCATAGGGCAAACTGCAAATTTGCCAACGGCAAATCTGATGAGCGAAAGCGAATGAGACTCGTCCCGACACCCCGGCACGTTTCAGGGCTCCGCCCTAAATACCCAATTAGGGGAATAAGCCGTCCAATAGAGTATTGGACGGAGTAAAGTTGAGAGAGGGCTATCGCTTCAAGCCCTCTCTCAAACTCTCTCCCATTCCTCATAATTTTCCCCCTTTGGCTATAACAAACTTTGGACGAAGCAATATATTTATCCTTACGTTTGGACTTGTCCGATAATTTTACGTCGCTTATAGCGGCGATTCTTTTTCGTTTATTATTTTTTCTCCGATTTCGTCATTGTTCGACAAGGGTTTTATTGGCTTTTTAAGTAGATTTTAGGTTGGCAAAATATGATGTAGGCAATAAGAATAACAAAAACGGAGGTCACTATGACATTACGTTCCAAAAAAATAACGGCTATTATCGCTCTGTTGTTGGTCATGAGCGTGCTGTTTGTCACTCTGACGGCGTGCGGCGGGACGACGCCTTTCGGGGACAATTCAGGCGAGAACAACACTTCTTCCGACGACGGGACTTCGGCGTCTTCCGACAAGGACGAGGACTACGAGTTCGTCGAAGATCTGAAGACCGCGCTCGTCGTCACTTGTGTGGAGGGCACCGCGGACGCGTACACTTTGACCGACAACGGCGACGGCACCGGCACGCTCGCCTTTTCGACGATCACCGAAAATACGACCTATTCCGTCAGCGGCACGCTCAACGGCAACATCGTCATCGACGTGGACGAGACCGAGACTTTTGACTTCGATCTCGAACTCACCGGGCTCACCATGCAGTCGGAAAACGAGGCGCCCATCGTCATTCTTTCGGGCGACAACGTCTCCATCGTCGCCAAAAAGGACACCGAGAACTATATCTACGACAAGCGCGCCGAAATCTCCGACGATGACGAGACGCAGTACTCTTCCGCCATTTACTCCGTCGTCGATCTCGACGTACAGGGGAAAGGTTACCTTTGGATCTGTTCGGACAACAACAACGGCGTCCACACCAAGGACGACTTGACGGTCAAAAACCTGACGCTTTACGTCAAGTGCAAAGACAACGCTCTCAAAGGGAACGACAGCGTGACCGTCGAGGGGACGGCGACGCTTACGCTCATCGCCACGGCGGGCGACGGGATCAAGACGAAAAACAACGACGTCTCGTCCAAAGGCAAACAGCGCGGGATCGTCACGCTCTCCGGCGGGACCATAGAGATATACGCCGCGTGCGACGGTATTGACGCGGCTTACGACGTCGTCATAGATTCGCAAGACGTCTCTTTGACAGTCTATACCGACAAGTACTCCGCCTATTCGGAAGAGGTCACCGCCGTCTCCGACGGCACCTACTATATCCGCGCTACGACGACTTCCTATAAGTACTCCATTCTGTACACCAACAGTTCTTCCGGCGCGACCAAGTGGGTCAATTCTTCCTCGTACACCACGTCCACGTCGGGCGGTATGGGACCGAGGGGAGGCGGTTCGACCTACTACTTCTACTCGATGGACAAGCCTTCCGGCTATGACCAAATGCAGATTTACGTCTACACGAGCAGTCAGTCCCAAGGACAGAGCGAGACCTATTCCGTCACAGTGAACGCTTCCGTCAACGACTCCTACGACACCATCGCGTACAACGGTTCCTCCTTCAGTTGGACCAACAAAACCACGCAGAGCGGTCGCGGCGGCTTCGGCGGGATGAACGACGGCAACACCGACAAGGGCGACTATTCCACCAAGGGGATCAAGGCGGACAATAGCATTTTGATCTCCGACGGCACCGTCACCGTCAAGTCCTACGACGACGCGCTGCACGCGGCGGCTTCGATCGAGATCTCGGGCGGGACCGTCACACTGTACAGTAACGACGACGGCGTCCACTCCGACGCGACGCTTACCATCACGGGCGGCACGATCTCGGTCACCAACAGCTACGAAGGCTTAGAGGCGGGCGTGATCACCATCGACGGCGGCATCATATCGGTCGTAGCCAAGGACGACGGCATTAACGGCACCAATACGTCGGGCACCGACCTCTATATCAAGAGCGGCTACCTCTACGTCTATGCGGGAGGGGACGGACTGGATACCAACTCCACCACAAGTTACGCGGGCATCTCTTTCGAGGGCGGTACCACGGTCGTCATCAGTACGTCGGGCGGCAACAGTTGCATCGATACCGAAAGGGGCTACAAGTACTCGGGCGGCAAGGTCCTTGCTATGTGCCCGACGGGCATGACGAGCGAGTGCGAGATGTGCGCCAACTTCTCCTCAGTCGCGGTCAAAAAGACAAGCGGTATCTCCTCCGGGTCATACGTCTCGGTCGGAGAGGAAGTCGCCGTCAAAATGCCCACTTCGATCAACAGTGGCTACATCGTCTACCTCTCGGGATCTTCCTCCAAGACGATCTCCGTCTCGACGAGCGGGAACTATACCTTGAATAACAACGGCGTCTATTGGGCGGAATAGCCATGAAAAGAATATTGATCGCCGAACAAAACAGGAACTATGCTTCCGCCCTGCAAGCTATGCTGAGCGGCGCGGGGTATGAAGCGGACGTAGTCTACGACGGGTGGCTCGCCTACAATCGTTTGACCGAAAAAGAATACGATCTTCTGTTGATGGAGATGGATTGCCCGAGGCTTAGCGCGGCGGACTTACTGACCAAAATCCACGCGCAGGCAAAAGTCGTCCCCACCGTCGGACTGACCGACAAGCACCCGTTCTTTCGGACCGACGAAGAGTCCTTTACCGCCGTCTTAGGCAAACCCGTCCGAGCGGAACAGCTCCTCTCGACAATAGAATCGATCCTGAACAAAGGAGAGAAGAATGATTAAAAAATTGCGCAAGAAGTTCATCATTACGGCGTTTCTGGCGGTCTTCGCACTCGTGTTTTCCATTCTCGCAGTCATTAACGTCGTTAACTTCGCCATCGTGACGGCGGACGCAGACAGAGTGACGGAGATGTTGAGCCGCTCTTCCGGAAGATTTGAGGGCTTTGACGGACCGCAAAACGCCCCGGGCGATAGGACCCCTCCGGGCGGGTTCAACGGCGGTCAATTCGGACCGAACTCTCCGGAGACAGGGGCGTCCACGCGCTATTTTACCGTGAAGATCTTGCCCGACGGCACGACGGAGACGGTCGCTTACAGGATCTCCATCGTGACCGAAGAGCAAGCGGTCGAATGGGCAAAGAGCCTTGTGGACAAGACCGTCGGCTGGTCCAATCAAAGTTACCGCTATCGGGTCTGGCACAACGGACAGGAAACGTACGTCACCGTCATCGACTACAGTCGGGAATTGCGACCGACCTACAACGTCCTCTGGGCGTCCCTGATCGGCGGCGGAGTCGGACTGATCGTGACCTTCTTAGCCCTCTTGCCCATCAGTCGCGCGGTGGTAAAACCCATCGAAAACAACGATCGGAAGCAGAGGAGATTCATCTCCGACGCCGCTTACGAACTCAAGACACCACTTTCCGTCATCGACACCAACAGAAAGACGCTCGAACTGAAGTCCGGACCTACCTTGGAGACGGAGAGTATAGCGCGTGAAGTCAAAGGACTCGTTGACTTCACCGGCAAGTTGGATACTCTCGTCACACTGGAGACCGCCGTCGGCAAAGAGAACTTCCGCGAGTTCGATCTCAGCGCGCTTCTTACGGAGATCCTGCGCCCCTATAAAGAGGTCTTTTCCGAAAAGGGCAAGACGCTGCAAGAGGACGTCGCGCCCGGCGTATTACTGAACGGCGACCCGAGGCAGATATCCGAACTCCTCAACGCATGCCTTGAAAACGGACTTCAATACGCCGACAGCTACCTTACCGTCAGTCTGAAGCAGACGGAGGGCAGAGTCAATCTCGATTTCACCAACGACGCCAAGTCGGTCATAGACGGACCTTTGGACAGCGTCTTCGAGACCTTCTACCGAAGCGAGGACGTCAAAGAGAGCGGCATCGAGGGGGCGGGGATCGGACTGTCCATAGCAAGGTCGGTCGTCTCATCCCACAACGGTCGAATCATGGCGCGCGGAGAAAACGGCTGTTTCCTCCTCAAGATAGAACTGTAGTCGAATCGTCAAAAAGTCCGATTTCGGCTCCCGAAAATAAGCAATAAGGATACATTATGGCAAAGCAAGAAAAACCCATCGTCGTCATGAAGCGGTACGAACTGAAGTACGTTTTATCTGCGGAGCAGACGGCTTTCTTGCGCGACAGATTGGTGGGGCACATGGAGGTGGACAAGTATGGTATGACGTCTATCGCGTCCCTGTACTACGACACGCCGGACTATCTTCTCATTCGTCGGTCTTTGGAAAAACCCGCTTTCAAAGAGAAGATCCGCCTCCGTTCTTACGGTCTTGCGACCGCGGACTCGCCCGTCTTTCTCGAGTTGAAAAGGAAGTACGACGGCATTGTCTACAAGCGGCGCGTATCTTCGGTCATTCCTGCGGTGGACGCCTTCTTCGATCGAAAAGGGCAGATCTGCGCGGACGGTCAGATCGCTCGGGAGATATCCTACTTCCGCGACTACTACGGCACCCTGGTCCCGACCTGTCTCATCATCTACGATCGCGTGGCGTACTTTCAGCCCGACGGAGACCTGCGCCTGACGATCGACTACAACCCGCGCTATCGCTTCTCCGACCTCAATCTGACCACGTCGATGGAGGGGACGGGGATCCTGCCGGAGGGCAGTACCATTCTCGAGATCAAAGTGCAGGAGGCGATGCCCTTGTGGCTTACGCACATTCTGGACGAAGGCAAAATAAGAAAGGGCAGCATCAGCAAGTACGGCGAAGCGTACAAAGCGCAAGCCCGTCGAGCCGTCAATAACAACGGTTGACCGAACAGTCGCCGGAACAACAATAAAAAAAATAATACATAAAGGATGTAAAGTATGTTTAACTCAATTTTTCAAAACGGTACGGAAGTCGGTATGGTAGCCTTGATGGTCGGGCTCAGCATCGTGTTCGGGATCGCATATGCGCTCCTGTGCTCCTTGCGCGTTCGTTCGTCCAAAGGATTCTTTATCTCCATCGCGCTCATGCCGATGATGGTCGCCATTGCCATTTGTCTTTTGGGCGCGTTCTTGGACGGTGCCAGCGAGACGATCTCGCGTATTGCGACCATCGCGGTCGCACTCGGCTTGGTCCGCTTCCGTTCGACCAACGGAAAAGCCGAAGAAATGCTCCTTTTGCTCGGTTCGGTCGTCGTGGGTCTAATATACGGGCTCGGGTACGCCGCTTACGCCTCCATTGCCATTTTGCTTTTTGCCGGGCTCTATATCGGACTGTCCTATCTCCCGATCTTCAAAAACAAACGCTTTTCTCGTGAAAAGTTGTTAAAAGTAACCATTCCCGAGTCTCTCGACTATTCCGACGTATTTAACGAGACTTTCCGTCACTATCTCAAAGAGTGCGAGATCGTCGGCGTCAAGACCACCGGCATGGGCTCGATGTACAAACTCTCCTATCGCATTGTGATGAAGGACCCCGCCGAAGAGAAGGAGATGATCGACGAACTCCGCATAAGGAACGGCAATCTGGAGATCAGCGTCCTGCCGTACGAAGATCCGAAAACACTCTAAAATACCCACGCAAAGTCCTTAGACTCTCCTTGCACCCCACCGTCGTCAGGGGGGGGGGGGGGG
>JAFVAC010000058.1 GCA_017476265.1 Clostridia bacterium | reverse complement strand
CTATCGCACCGTCATCAATCTCGCCCCCGCGGACGTCCGCAAGGAGGGGTCGGCATTAGATCTTGCCATTGCGGTCGGCTATTTGACCAGCACCGGCAACGTGCCCAAGGCAAAACTCGCCGAGTTCGTCTTTTTGGGAGAACTCTCTCTCGAAGGAGGACTCCGCAAAATAAACGGCGTCATGCCTATGCTGATCTCCGCGTTGCAAGCGGGGTACAAAAAGTTCGTAGTCCCGTACGAAAACGCCAAAGAAGCCGCATATGTTTCCGACGCCGAAGTCTATGCCTTAAAGAGTCTGACAGACGTAGTCAATCTTCTCATCGGTATGGAACTGCCCACGGTGGAAAAAATCTCTTACGTCGGGAAGGAAAACGTCAAGTGCGACGTGGATATGGCGGACATCAAGGGACAGTCGATGGCAAAAAGAGCGCTGGAGATCGCCGTCAGCGGCGCGCATAATATGCTGATGTGCGGCTCCCCCGGCACCGGCAAGACCATGCTCGCCAAGGCGGTCACCGGGATCATGCCCGCGATGACCTTCGAGGAGGCGATCGAGGTCACTAAGATCCACTCCGTCAGCGGACTCGTCAACGCCGAGGAGGGGATCCTGTTATCCCGTCCCTTCCGCACGCCGCACCATACGGCGAGCCTTTTTGCCTTGACAGGCGGCGGGAGCAAAGCAAGACCGGGCGAGGTCAGCCTCGCGCACAACGGCGTACTTTTCCTGGACGAAATGCCGGAGTACAACAGAAAGAATCTCGAGGCGCTTCGACAGCCTCTTGAGGACGGATACATCAGCGTCAATCGCGTCACTCGCACGGTCGAGTATCCCGCACGGTTTATGCTGATCGCCGGGATGAATCCCTGTCCCTGCGGCTATCACGGCAGTAAGGTAAAGAAGTGTACTTGCACGCCCCGCGAGATACAAAACTACGTCTCCCGTATCAGCGGACCCCTTTTAGACCGCATCGACATCTACGTCGCCGTGGACAACGTGGACTATGCCGAGTTCCGTAGCAACCTCCCCGTCGAGGACAGCGCGACGGTCAGGGAACGCGTGGAGAGAGCGAGGGAGATCCAAAGAAAACGCTTCGCCGGCGAAGGCGTCTTCGTCAACGCGGAGATGAATAACCGTCTTATAAAGAAGTTCTGCGAGCTGGACGACGAAAGCGAAGAATTATTAAAGACCGTCTTTACCGGTTACAATCTCTCCCCGAGAGCGACCACGAGGATCCTGAAAGTGGCGCGCACGGTGGCGGACCTCGCAGGCAAGGACAAGATCGGATTTGAAGACGTTGCGGAAGCGGTCCGCTACAAAACCGTGGACAAGAAGGAGATGGGACTGTGACGCTTACGACCGCACAAAAAATTGCGTATTTCCTCACCCGGACCCCGGGGATAGGCGTCGTCAAAGGTCGGCGCCTGATGGAAAACGGCGACGTGACCGATGTAGAGGACTTCCTGTATTCGGCAAAGAGCCTTATTTCCGCCAAGGACTACGAAGAGTTGGTCCGCACCTTTGAGTCGGTGGATACCGACAGCTTTTTTGACAGAGTCAAAAAGGCGGGAGTCACCTTGATCGCCTTCGGAGAAGAGGACTATCCGGAGTCCTTGACCCCATACGGGGATATGCCCGTTCTTCTGTACTGCAAAGGGAACACGTCTCTACTAAAGACGCCCTCTATCGGCGTGGTCGGGACGAGATATCCCACCCACTACGGCACGCGCGCCACCCAAGAGTTTGTGAAGGCTCTTTCCGAACGCTTTTGCATCGTCAGCGGACTCGCCCGAGGGGTGGACGCCATCGCCCATAGGACGGCTTTGGAAAACGGCGCCCGGACGATAGCGGTCCTCGGTTGCGGCGTGGACGTGGTGTACCCCGCCGAAAACTCCGACCTGTTTGAAGACGTCTGCAGCAACGGCTTATTGTTGAGTGAATTTGCGCTCGGGACAAGTGCCGACGCCGGCAATTTTCCTACCAGGAACCGTATCATAAGCGGTCTAAGTCGCGCCGTACTCGTCACCGAAGCGGGGCTGAAAAGCGGGACCTTACACACCGTCAACTACGCCCTCAAGCAGGGCAAGACCGTCTACGGCGTCCCCGGCAGCATTTACAGCGACCGCAGTGCCGGCGTCAATGCGCTTATAAGAAACGGCGAGATCGTCGCCGTGACCAAGCCGGAAGACGTCTTAGAGGACTTCGGGGAGAGGGACCTTTTCGGCGAAAAACGTCCCGCCGAACCGGAAAAGGAAAAGAAGAAGTCTTCCATGTCGCTTTCCGAGGAGGAGCAAAAAGTCCTCGACTATCTGAATGACAACGGCGAGACGCACTTTGAGGAATTGCTCGCTCGGACCGAACTGCCCGTGTTCCGTCTGACGGCTATCCTCGTCAAGCTCGAAGCCTTGAAAAAAATAATGAAAACAGACAGCAATTTTTGGAGTGTTTATTAAAAAATGAAATTAGTCATCGTTGAGTCGCCCACCAAGGCGAAGACCATTCAAAAGTACCTGGGACAGGGATTCCGCGTACTGGCAAGCGGCGG
>JAFVAC010000057.1 GCA_017476265.1 Clostridia bacterium | reverse complement strand
TATATCCCGCGCGCCTTTTCCGACTTGCGCGGGGATAAGAAAGGCGTGATGGCGCGGATATGCGATCTGCAAGCCGCTCTGCGCCTGATCGAAAAGGTCCCCGACGGCGATACCATCGTCGATCCGCTCGGAGTGTGCGACGGCAAAGTCCTCCGTCGGACGTCCGACGAATCTTTACCCGAAAAAACCGCTTCCGCGATCGACGTAGCCGATCTGACGAAAGCGATCTTTTCCAATAAGCGCGGGTATCTTGCCGATCGGTATTGAATCTACTCTGATAAAAAGTCCTTTATTGTTTCAATAGGCAGTGCGAAACTCGTTCCGTAAATTATTTCATTTTGTCTATTTCGGAGACGAAAGGTCGTTATTCCGACAAGTTCCCCTTTCTCATTTATCAACGGTCCACCGCTATTCCCATCGCTTAAGGACATAGATAATTGAATTGCTAATATCGTCTCTTTTTCGTAATTTACTTGTCGAAGCGGGGCTGCGACGTTTCCTTTTGAATAGGCAAGACCATATCCATTGCCATTCCCGATAGTATGAACAACTTCGCCATAATGCAATTCGTTATTGGACATAACAAAATATTTTTTTCGCAAATTGGTCGTGTTTATTAGGGCGTAGTGAATTTCCAAAGTAAATTCCACTTCAATTCCCTTTGGGAATTCACTCAAAAATTTTACTTTAGCGCAATAAATTGATTTTTATTCGTTGACAACCGTCAAAAAAAAAGGTATAGTAGAAATATGAACAACAAAACTTTCGGCTTCGCTTATTTTTACTTTTACTTTAGCACTTCATTCAAGGGCTGATTTTTGATATGCGGAGTTGAGCCGAAAACACGAACGTAAGGACCGCCTATCAAGGCGGTTTTTTTATGAAAAAGGAGTATTTCTTATGATCATAGTCATCAAAAACAATTCGGAAAAGAAGCAACTGGACAATCTCGTCCGCTGGATCGAGGGGCAGGGGCTACGTATCAACCTCTCGAAAGGGGAGAACACCACCGTCCTAGGGCTGATCGGAGACACCACGAGGGTGGACGTCGATCTTCTCAATTCCCTCGACATCGTAGAGTCGGTCAAGAGGATACAGGAGCCGTACAAGAACGCCAACAGAAAGCTTCACCCGGAGGACACGATCATAGACGTAGCCGGCAGAAAATTCGGCGGGGACAACTTCCAGATCATCGCAGGACCTTGTTCGGTCGAGAGTGAAAAGCAGGTGATCGGTATAGCCGAGGCGGTTAAGGCGGCGGGCGCGACCCTTCTTCGGGGCGGCGCGTTCAAGCCGCGCACTTCGCCCTACGCTTTTCAGGGCTTGGGGGACGCCGGTATAGACATTTTGGTCAAGGCAAAGCAGGAGACGGGGCTGCCCATCGTGACCGAGATCATGGGGGCGGAGCATTTGGACAAGTTCGTGGACGTGGATATCATTCAGGTCGGCGCAAGGAACATGCAGAACTTCGACTTGTTGAAGATCCTCGGGCGCACCGACAAGCCCATTTTGTTGAAGCGCGGGCTTGCCGCGACGATGGAAGAGTGGCTGATGAGCGCGGAGTACATTATGAGCGAAGGCAACAAGAAGGTCATCTTGTGCGAGCGCGGGATCCGCACATACGAACACTATACCAGAAACACCCTTGACCTCTCTTGCGTACCGCTGATGAAAGAGCTGACGCACCTGCCGATCATCGTCGATCCTTCGCACGCGTCGGGCATCAGTCGTCTGGTCGCTCCGATGAGCATGGCGGCGGTGGGAGCCGGGACGGACGGACTTATCATCGAAGTCCACAACGATCCCCCGCACGCACTGTGCGACGGCGCGCAGAGCCTCCGACCGGAGCAGTTCGCCGAGTTGGTCAAAAAACTCCGCTTGATCTTGCCCGTCGTCGGCAAAAAGGAGATATAGATGAAGATCGGTATTGTCGGACTGGGGCTCATCGGCGGGTCGATCGGTCGGGCGACTGTCAAAAAGACGGACCATATCGTCTACGCCTACGATCGGGACGAGAGCGCGCTCGAAAAGGGCGCTTTGCTCAACGCATATCACGAGGTCCTGACAAAGGACAACGCAAAAGAGATCGACTTACTTCTTATCTGCGTCTACCCCGACGGGGTGGAGGGAGTCCTGAAAGAGTATGTGCCCATCGTCAAGCCCGGCGCCATCGTGATGGACTGCGTGGGGATCAAGAGACCGGTGTGCGCGCTTATGGAAGACTATTCCGATAAGTACCCCGATGTCTCCTTTGTCGGGGGACACCCGATGGCGGGGAGAGAGTTCTCGGGGGTGGAACACGCGACGGCGGGACTTTTCGATCACGCCACCGTCCTGATCGTCCCCGTGCATACGCCGATCGAAGCGTTGGTGTCGGTCAAAGAGTTCTTCCTCGGGATCGGCGCGGACGGATTGGTCCCGACCACGGCGGAAGAACACGATCGGATCATCGCGTACACGTCGCAACTGGCGCACGTCGTCTCCGCCGCCTATATCACCTCTCCGACCGCCAAGTCGCACTACGGGTTTTCGGCGGGGAGTTTCCGCGATATGACCAGAGTCGCGCGACTCAATCCGGCAATGTGGACCGATCTGATGGACAAGAACGCGGACTTTTTGTCCGAAGAGATCTTCTCCTTCGCCGAGCGGATGCAACGGTTCGGCAAGGCGATTCAAGAAAAAGACAAGGAGGCGCTTTTTGCGCTGCTTTTTGAAAGCAACGAGACCAAACTGGACGTGGAAAAGAACCGCCTCCAAAAGCGCAACGACGCCATGAAAAAATAGTATGCAAACGATTGTCAAGACGCAAACGAACACATATACGATCACGACGGGCAGGGGAATATTGAAGTCTTTACGGAGTCTTTTGCCCTTTACGGAAGGGAAAAAGGTCATGATCGTCACCGACGACAACGTGGCGCGGTATCATCTTAACGCGGTCAAAAGCGAGTACCCCGAGGCACACGTCTTCGTCATAGAACACGGCGAAGGGTCGAAGTCCTTTCAGAACGCCGAACGCATCGCCGAAGAGCTGGCAAAACACGGCTTTACCCGCGCCGATTACGTCTTTGCGCTCGGCGGGGGCGTGGTGGGTGACTTGTCCGGTTTCGTCTCCTCCATCTATATGCGCGGGATCCCATATGTGCAGATCCCGACAAGTTTGCTCGCCGGCATAGACTCTTCGGTCGGGGGCAAGACCGCGGTCAATATCGCCTACGGAAAAAACCTCGTCGGGCGAGTATATCCCCCGTCGGCGGTGGTGTTCGATCTCGATACTTTATCGACTCTTTCAAAGGACTTCTTTCTCGACGGGACGGGAGAGGCGGTCAAGTACGCGGTGTTGGACAAGGATATTTTTTCGATGATGGAGGAAGGGGATCTTTCAAAGAATCTCGAAGAGATCGTAGACGCGTGCGTCCGATATAAGAAAAAGATCGTCGAACTGGACGAAAACGAGTCCGGACCGAGGCGACTTCTTAACCTCGGGCACACCCTCGGACACGCCATCGAGCGGGAGACGGGGTTGCGCGTCACGCACGGCGTAGCGGTCGCGTCGGGACTGGATCTGATCGTCCGGGCGTGCGAAAACAACGGGCTATTGTCCTCCGCCGACGGTGCGCGCATCCGCGCTCTGTTAAAAAAATACGGTCTGCCCAAGGGCGCCTATAGGGTCGGAGACCTCGTCAAGCACGTCGCGGTGGACAAAAAGACGGTGGGCGGCGTAGTCAATCTCGTCACCGTCCACGGAATAGGGGACTGTCGGATAGAGCCGGTCCCGTTAGAGCGGCTCTTTGACTTTTTTTCGACCAAGGCGGTCATCTCCCCGGGGGGACTTTCCGGCGTGGTCGAGGCGATCCCCTCCAAGTCCTATGCCCATCGCATTCTCCTATGCGCCGCGTTGAGCGACGGAGAGACCGAGATCGAGGGACTGTACCCGTCCGAGGACGTCCTCGCCACCATTCGTTGCGTGCGGGAATTGGGCGCGCGTATCGACTACGACGGCAAGTCGAAGGCTGTCGTGGCGGGACCGGCGAGGGCAAATAAAGGCGCGATATTCGATTGCGGAGAGAGCGGTTCTACGCTTCGTTTTCTCCTTCCTGTCGCCGCCGCAGTGGGCGCGGAAGGGACGTTCTTTGGGCGCGGGAGATTGCCCGACCGACCTTTGACCGACTTGACAGCCGCCCTTCGCGCGGCGGGAGCGACTTTTTCTTCCGACCGCCTGCCGACCGAGTTGTCGGGGCGTTTGGAGAGCGGGACGATCACAGTGGACGGGAGCGCTTCTTCGCAATATGTGAGCGGACTTTTGATCGCGCTGTCGGTTTTTCCGGAAAGACGCACGCTTCGCGTCATCGGGCGGAAAGTCAGCGAGAGTTATATCGGGATCACCTTGTCCGTCCTGCGCGAGTTCGGCGTGGATTGGAAAAAGACGTCGGACGGCTATGAAAAGGGCGAGGGCGTATTGGTCACGCCAAGAAAGATCCTCGTCGAAGGGGACTGGTCGAACGCCGCGTTCTTCCTCGCCGCCGGCGCCGTCGGGGACGGTGCCGTCACGGTCAAGGGACTGCGCTATCCGTCCGCACAGGGGGACTCGAAAGTCGTCGATATTTTGCGCGGCTTCGGCGCGGAAGTCGAACAGAAAAGGGGCGAGGTCACCGTCCGTCCGAGTCGTGTGGTCGGGCAGAGCGTCGATCTCAAAGACTGCCCCGATCTCGGTCCCATTCTGTCCGTGGTCGCCGCGTGCGCCGAGGGAGAGACCGTATTTAATAACGTCGGACGCTTGAAGATCAAGGAGAGCGACAGACTTTTGTCCATCATACAGACGCTCCGTTCAAGCGGGATCGTAGCGGAGACCGACGGAGAGATTTTGTGCGTCAAAGGCGGCAAGCCGTCGTATGCCGATTACGACGGGTACGGAGACCATCGAATGGTCATGTCCGAAGCGATTTTGTCACTGAAGAGCGGCGGTGAGATCGAGGGGATCCGCGCCGTCAACAAGTCCTACCCGGACTTCTTTGAGGATTTTTCACGACTGGGAGGGAAATATGTACGCGTTTGACGTCCTTTCGGTGAAGTATTCCGGCGCCAGCCACGAAGCGTATCTCGAAGTGCGGATAGAGGGACTGCCAATAGGTCAAGAGGTCGATCTCGATCGCTTGCAGAACTTTTTGGACAGGAGAAAGAGCGGCAAATACGCCTTTTCCACTCCGCGGCGAGAGGAAGACAAGGCGGAAGTCGTAGAGGGACTGGCGGACGGTAAAATCACCGGGCCGGTCATCGTTCGGATAAAAAACGGAAATACCCGTCCGGCGGACTACTCTTTCGACCGCGTCCCGAGACCCTCTCACGCCGACTACGTAGCAAAAGTGACGTACGGACGCGCCCCGTCGGGAGGAGGAGCCTTCTCCGGCAGGATGACCGCACTCACCTGTATCGCCGGTGGGATCTGCGTCCAACTCTTAGAAAAATTCGGCGTCCGTATCGCTTCATATATATCGGAAATCGGAGGCTTGGATTGCTATACATATGATAATGGGACCCCGAAATATGAGGATATAGAAAGATGTCACGGCTATGCATTTCCTGTGCCGGATCCGTCGAAGATCGGTTTGGTCGAGGAGAGGCTCCGATCTGTCGCCGCTTCGGGGGACACCGTCGGTGGGACGATCGAGACCGTCGTATACGACTCGCCCGTGGGCGTTGGCGGACCCATTTATGACGGGCTGGAAGGGAAAGTCGCCTCCGCGCTGTTTGCCATTCCCGCGGTCAAGGCGGTGGAGAGCGGGCTCGGGAGAGGGTTTTCTTCCCGTACCGGGCTCAGCGCAAACGACGCTTTTTGCGTCGCGGACGGCAAGGTCATGACGGTCACCAACCGTTCGGGCGGGATCAACGGCGGTATTGCTAACGGGATGCCCATCACGTTCAGGACGACTTTCCGTCCCACGCCCTCCGTCGCGGCGGAGCAGATCACGGCGGATCTTTCGACAGGGGAGAACGTGCCCCTTACTATTTCGGGGCGCCACGACGTGGCTTTTTTGCCTCGGGCGGTGGTCGTCACCGAGGCGGCGGTTGCCCTTGCCTACCTGGACGCCGCGTTGACCGACGGACAACTTTTCGATAAAAACAAAAACGAATAATAAAGGATAAAGGAGCAGACTATGTTGGAAGAATACCGAGCGAAAATCGACGCGATCGACGATGAGATCGCCGCGCTTTACGCCCAACGCATGGCGGTCGTGAAGGAGATCGCCGAAGCAAAGAGAGCGGGCGGAACCGCCGTGGCGGACCCCGGCAGAGAGCGGGCGCTTTTGACCCGTTTGACCAAAGCCGCTCCCGCCGAACTGAAACTGTACCTCAAGCAGGTCTATGACGAGATCCTGGAGACGTCGAGGGCATATCAGCGCAGACTGGTCTCCCACGGGTCTCCCGTATCGGACGCGTTGAAGAAAGCGTTGGAGGAGGACCGAGCGACCTTTCCCGCCTTTGCGACCGTCGCCTGTCAGGGCGTGATGGGGGCGTATTCCGGCGTCGCCGCGGACAAACTCTTCACACTACCCGACGTGACCTACTGTAAGACCTTCGAGGGAGTCTTTCAGGCGGTGGAAAAGGGTCTGTGCGAGTTCGGCGTGTTGCCGATCGAAAACAGCGCGGTCGGCAGCGTCAACGCCGTCTACGACCTGATGAAAAAGCATCGCTTTTATATCGTCCGCAGTATAAAACTCCGCGTTAATCACTGTCTTTTGGCAAAGAAGGGCACGACGAAAGAGAATCTGACCGAAGTCTTCAGCCACGAGCAAGCGCTCAATCAGTGTTCAAAACTCCTTTCCACTCTTTCCAAGTCGGTCAAGGTCACCGTGACGTCCAATACCGCCGTCGCCGCCAAGACCGTCGCCGAGAGCGACGGACACGTCGCCTGTATCAGCAGCAAAGAGTGCGCCGACCTGTACGGACTCACCGTCCTCGATAAGAACGTGCAGGACGCCGACACCAATTTCACGCGGTTCATCTGCATCTGCAAAGATCTCCGGGTCTACGCCGGAGCCAACAAGATCAGCATCATGATGACTCTTCCGCACGAGGCGGGCAGTCTGAACCGCACCTTGAACAAGTTCTCAACGCTGGGACTCAACCTGACCAAACTGGAGAGCCGACCCATCCCGAACAGCACGTTCGAGTTTATGTTCTATTTCGACTTCGAGGGACAGCCGGAAGACGCCGACGTGCTCGGACTTTTGTCGGAGTTCGACCTCGGGAGCGAGCAGTTCGCCTTCCTCGGTAGCTTTACGGAGATCTGATGCAGTACGGACTCATCGGCACCCCGCTCGGGCACAGCCACTCCCCCTACGTCCACTCCTTTTTCGGCTACGAGTACGTCCTCCGTCCCGTCGAAAGGGAGGACCTTGCCGGATTTATTGCCGAAGGGGACTACAAAGGGCTCAACGTCACCATTCCGCACAAGACCGCCGTCATACCGTATCTGGACGAACTGGACGACTCGGCAAAAGCTTGCGGCGCCGTCAATACGATCGTCAATCGGGCGGGCAAAAAGGTGGGCTACAACACCGATATCTTCGGTATGGAGTACGCCCTCCGTTCGGCAAAGATCGACCTGAGCGATAAGAACGTCATCGTATTAGGCAGCGGCGGGACTTCGCATATGGCGCAGACGCTGGCAAAAAAGTCGGGAGCCAAGTCGGTCACCGTCGTCAGTCGGTCGGGAGAAACGAACTATGAAAAGGTCTACGACCTCGACGTGGAAGTCGTCCTCAACTGCACCCCGGTCGGAATGTACCCGAACAACGGGCAAAGACTTTTGGATCTCGATCGCCTTCCGCACCTTGTCGGAGTATTCGACGCTGTCTACAATCCAATAAAGACCGCCCTTGTCCTCGACGCGGAGGAGAGGGGGATCGCGGCGTGCGGCGGACTGAAGATGCTGGTCGCGCAAGCCAAACGCGCCGCGGAAATCTTTACCGACCAAACCTATGACGACGCGATGATAGAAAAGATCTCCGAACGGTTAAGAAAGAAGTTGTGTTCGATCGTGCTGATCGGTATGCCCGGGAGCGGCAAGACCACCGTCGGGCGCAAAGTGGCGGAATTGACCCACAGGGACTTTTTCGACCTCGATACCGAGATCGAAAGGCAGGAAGGGCGAAAAATACCCGATATCTTTTCGGAGAGCGGAGAGGCGTATTTCCGCGCGGTCGAAAAGCGAATACTTGCCGATCTAACCAAGAAGCAAGGCGTCGTCCTATCCACGGGTGGCGGAGCGGTGATTGACCACGACAATATCCGCGCTATGCGCCAAAACGGTATCCTTTTCCGTATAAACAGGGACCCGAACACACTCCCTCGGGACGGACGTCCTCTTTCCAAAGACCCCGAGACCGTCCAAAAACTCGCGCAAGAACGAGAAAAGTTCTACGCCCTTGCCGACTACTCGGTCAAAAACGACTACCCCTCCGTCTGCGCCCAAAAGATCGTGGAACTGTACGCGAAAAAATAATAGCGGTTAGACAAAAAGAAAAGCGGATCGCCCCGAAGACGGGGCGATTTTTATGCCAGGCGAATGATCTTTTGATAGATCGCGGTCTTTCGGTAGTTTATTTCGGCGTCGATGTGGAAGTGACCGAAGTACCAGTGGTCGTATTGTACGTTGGTCTCGAAGTAGTTCAGTAGTTGCGTCTCCGGAAAGAGCCTGTACCGGAAGTCGCTCAGGGCGGGATAATAGAAAGCCCTTTCGTCGCAGGTGTGGGTGACGATATAATCGACGGCGAAATCCCTCTTCGACAGATTGTCTATGGCGATATAGAGGTCCTCGTTTGTCGGAGCCTCTTTGTCAAGATAGACGTCGAATCCGTCGGTCCTGCCCTCGTCGGTACTCGTCGCCCCGCCGAAAGCGAGCAGACGTTTGCCGCACAGATCGAAGATCTGTCCGCGCGTCAAGTGGACGACGTTGTTGCGGACGCGATGGATCGTCCCGCCGTGCCAGACCTCTTTCGGGCACTGTTCCAGCCGCGGATAGCACTCGTGATTGCCGTCGACGAAAGCGACCGTGAAGCGCATCTTTTCATAAAAATCCATATTTTTGTCGAAGTTCTGTTCCAATACGCCGCTGAAGTCGCCCGCTACGACGACGATATCGTCCTTGGTCAATTCATCGTGCTCGTCATTGAACGCCGCTATACTCTGCGCGGTATATCTCCCGTGCGTGTCTCCCGTAACAAACAGCATTTTTTCCTCCCTATCGCTCCCTTTCTTTATATTCCATTGCGCGGGAGAGTACGCCCGATATTATTATGATACCAAAATCGAAGATAGTCAATAACGGACGTCTGCGAGGCGTGGGTAAAATCATCTCTCTCTCCGTGCGCTTTATATTCTTATGGAAAAAAATTCAAGCCGCGTTTTCGCCTTCTTGTTCCATCGCAAAGCCCGGCGCGAAAAGCGCGTCGAACAACGCTTTCGAGAGGGCGGCGACGTAAGGTTCGGCTCGATGAACG
>JAFVAC010000056.1 GCA_017476265.1 Clostridia bacterium | reverse complement strand
CGTAGGAGTCCCGTAGTACTCGACGGTGATCCCGTCAAGAATATGAATATTGGCTCTGCCGGCACGCATCGTATTGAATTCATAACTCAACTGATTGAGCGACTTTTGCGTCTTCTCTTCCAGTTCTTCAAAAATAAGTTCCACTTCCATAATGTCGTAAGCCATAAAGCACCTCACAAATACATTTATTAACTATTTTATAGTTTTTCTTATTTTAATATAAAAGACGAAAAATTGCAATACATAATAGCAACTTTTCGCCTTCTTTTCGGTTTGGATAAAAATGATTATTGATCGTCAGCCGATGATCGTGCCCAGTTTTTCGCCGTTGACGGCGCGGACGATGCTGTCTTTTTCCGAAAGGCCGAAAGCCAATATTGGAATATTGTTGTCCATACAAAGGCTGACTGCCGTGGTGTCCATCGCGGTAAGTCCTTGCTTAATAAAGTCGATATAAGCGATCTTATCGTACTTTTTGGCATCCGGATTCTTCTTCGGGTCACTGTCATAAATGCCGTCGATGTTTTTCGCGAGCAAAAGTATTTCCGCTTGTATTTCCGCCGCGCGAAGAGCCGCCCCGGTATCGGTGGAGAAGTAAGGATTGCCCGTGCCGCAAGCGAAAATGACGACTCTGCCTTTATCGAGATGCCTGATCGCTTTGCGTAAGATATACGGCTCCGCTACGCGAGTGATGGTCAAAGCGGTCTGCACGCGAGTCGGTATGCCGGCTTTTTCAAAAGCGTCCTGCAAAGCGAGAGCGTTTATGACGGTAGCAAGCATTCCCATATGGTCCGCCGTAGTCCTGTCCATATCCGTCCCCTGTCTGCCGCGCCAGAAATTGCCCCCGCCGACGACGATGCCGATCTGGGCGCCCTCTTGCGTGACTCTCTTGATCTGCTCGGTCACGACTGCCACCTTGTTGGGGTCGATGCCAAAGCCCTCCTTGCCGGAAAGCGCTTCTCCGCTGAGTTTTATCAAAGCTCTTTTATACATATTAATCTCCGAAAAAAATTCTAAAAAAAGCTGCTCCCGTAGGAACAGCTTTTGTCCGACGCAATTACGCGTTGGTCTTCATTTTGGCGACCTGATCGTTGATCTCCTGCGCGAAGTTGTCCACTTTCTTTTCCAGACCCTCGCCCATCTCATAACGGACAAAACGTCTGATCGTGATCTTCTCACCGGTCTTGCTGATGGTCTCGTTAAGAAGTTGCGCAATGGTCATGGAAGGATCTTTGACGAAATCCTGCTCGAGCAAGCAAACGTCCTTATAGAACTTTTGCACTCTGCCTTCGACCATACGATCGACGATGGCGGCGGGTTTTCCCTCGTTGAGAGCTTGCGCCTTGAGGATCTCCTTCTCGTGTTCAAGTTCGGACGTGGGAACTTCTTCTTTGTTCACATAAGAGGGGCGAGCCGCGGCGATCTGAAGAGCGACGTCGTGGACGAAGTTCTTGAAAACGTCGCCTCTTGCGACGAAGTCGGTCTCACAGTTGACTTCGACGAGAACGCCGACCTTTCCGCCCATATGGATGTAGCTGTCGACTACACCCTCGCTGGCGATACGACCCTGCTTTTTAGCGGCGGTGGCGATGCCTTTTTCGCGAAGATACTCGATCGCTTTTTCCATATCTCCGTTGGTTTCGGTAAGCGCTTTTTTACAGTCCATCATACCGACGCCGGTACGAGCGCGCAAATCTTGAATGTCTTGTACGGTAAATGCCATAATGACCTCCTGAAAATCGTTTTCGTAAAAATTTTATTCGTTGTCGGTATTGACAGCGGCGACTTCTTCTTCGACGACGGGAGCAACTACCTCTTCGGCGGTCTCCTGCTTGCCCTCTTTCGCCTCGATGACAGCGTCGGCAATGACACCGGCGATGAGCTTGATAGCGCGGATGGCGTCGTCGTTTCCGGGGATGGGATAGTCCACTTCTTCCGGATCGCAGTTGGTATCGACAAGACCGACGATGGGAATACCGAGGCTACGCGCTTCTTTCACGGCGAGATGCTCCGCCTTGAGGTCGACGACAAACAGAGCGCCGGGCAGTTCGCGCATATTCTTGATACCGCCGAGGTTGGTCTCGAGTTTGTCACGCTCCTCTATCAACTTGTTGGCTTCCTTTTTGGGGAGCAATTCGAGATCGCCCATGATTTGCATATGATTGATACGGTTGAGCTTGTCGATACGGGTACGGATGGTGGCGAAGTTGGTCAAAGTGCCGCCGAGCCAACGCTGGTTCATGTAGAACATACCGCAACGAGTCGCTTCGGTCTGGATCGCCTCTTTTGCCTGCTTCTTCTTTCCGACGAACAAAAGGCTCTTTCCGCCGGCGGCAACGCTACGAATGAAATCGTAAGCGACGTCAATCGCCTCAACGGTCTGCTCGAGGTTGATGATGTGTACGTCATTGCGCGCGTCAAAGATGTACTTCTTCATCTTGGGGTTCCACTTTTTGGTCTGATGACCGAAGTG
>JAFVAC010000055.1 GCA_017476265.1 Clostridia bacterium | reverse complement strand
TTCTATTCGTTTCGGGATCACTCGTACCGCCGATTCCGTTCCCTGTTCTTATCCCTACTTATTTTTTCTTTTCCGTTCCTTGCTTTT
This sequence comes from Clostridia bacterium, assembly GCA_017476265.1. Lineage (GTDB taxonomy): Bacteria > Bacillota > Clostridia > Christensenellales > DTU072 > CAG-1782. Next base: position 17,907 of record JAFVAC010000055.1, on the reverse strand, counting down.
CGTTTACCTCGTCAGATTCGCCTGTCGGCGAATTTGCGAACCCACTATGGGCACGCTCCCGTCTCCTCCATACAAAAAAGGACACCGTCATAGGTGTCCTTTTTTGTATGGTCGAGGAGACGGGATTCGAACCCACGGCCTCTTGGTCCCGAACCAAGCGCGCTACCAAACTGCGCTACTCCTCGATTGCGTACCCTATTATACCAAAGAAAAACGCCGATTGCAAGGATTAACGAATAATTTGTTCCTTAATAAATCCGTTTACTTGCGCGGTGCAGACGATGACGCCGTCGTCGGTGGTGATCTTGACCTCGTGGACGCAGTTGTGGCGGTGTCTTGCCACTTCTCGGCTTTCCGCGTAGATATATTCGGTGTCCTTGCAAGGAGCAAGGTAGGTCACCGTCGCCACACTCGTCACCGTGACGGGGTGGAGAGCGTTGGAAAGGACCGCCATCGCAAAGTCGCACATAGTGAACAGCATCCCGCCTTGCACGCAGTCGTTGGCGTTCAGGTGCGCGTCCTCGACCTTCGCCCGCAAAATCGCCTTTTCTTCGTCCACGGACACGATCTCTATCCCGCACGCCGCAACAAAGCGGTCTCTCTTGAAAAACTCTTTCAGTTCTTCCACGCTTTTCATATTCGCTTTACCTCACTGCAGTCATTGTAACAGACCGTTCGCCCCGTGTCAATCGGGAAAGGACGTCTTTCCCCCGCCGAAACGTTTGAGTTTGCGTAGCAAAAGGAGTATTATAAAATATATTATTAACAGGAAAGAATCTATGAGAAGCAAAGAGAGGAGTGAAGAACTATTCGAGCGAACGCCGGTAAGGCGCGCCGTTCTTTTGCAGATCCTGCCGTCCGTACTCGCGCAGATGATCGCCCTCGTCTACAACTTTGCCGACACCTACTTCGTCGGCTTGCTCAATTCTCCCGTGCAGACGGCGGGCGTGTCCGTCGTATACTCGCCGTATATGTCCATCGGCATCGTCAGCAATCTCTTCGGCGTGGGGGGCGCGGCGGCGCTCGCTTCCGCCCTCGGCAAACAGGACTTCGACGGGGCAAAGCGCGTCTCCTCCGTCTCCGTATGGTTCGGCGCGGCGGGTTCGGTCCTGTACGCCCTCGTCTTTTACGCCCTGCTTCAACCGGTGATGTTCCTCTCCGGCGCGACCGACGAAACCTACGCTGTAGCGAGCGGATACGCCCTTTGGGCGCTCGTCATCGGCGGTCCGATCAACATCCTCTCGCAGATCTTCGCTAACTTGATCCGTGCGGAAGGGCGCCCCTTTTGGGCGAGTTTCGGTCTCTCAATGGGCGGTATCCTGAATATCATACTGGATCCCTTTTTCGTCCTGCCGCAGTATCTGGACTTCGGTGCGGTGGGCGCCGGCATGGCGACCGCCGTCAGCAACGTGGCGGCTCTTGGTTTCTACCTCGGTTTTGTCCTCATCAAGCGAAAAGACACCTACGTCCTACCTCGCCCGAGCTATCTCAAATATACCAAACTGTATCTCGGGCGCATCCTCAAGGTCGGGCTCCCCTCCTCTTTGCAGGTGGCTCTGACCGTCGTCGCCGTCAGCGCGCACGTCAAGTTCGTGTCGCGTTATTCCACCGAGGCGGTCGCCGCCTTCGGCGTGTGTAAGCGGCTGGATCAGCTCCCGACATACTTTGCCATCGGCGTGAGCAACGGGCTTTTGCCGCTGCTTTCCTACAACTACGCCCGGCACAACGAGGACCGTCGGCGAAGAGCCTTCCGATTCGGCGCGGCAATCGCGGCGGGATTCGCCTTCTTGTGTCTCGTGTTTTACGAGATCTTCCCACACGCGCTCGTGTCCTTCTTTATCGCGGACGAAAAGACGGTATCTTACGGCGCGCAATTTTTACGTCGAATGGTCGTCGCTATGCCTTTTATGGCGATCGGCTACCCGATGATCGTACAATTTCAGGCGATGGGCAAGGTCAAAGAAGCGCTCGTCGGGTCCGTCTTACGAAAAGGCGCCCTCGACATCCCCCTGCTCTTTTTGCTGGATCATATCTCTCCGCTATACGGCATAACCTGGGTCCAGCCCATCGTGGACGTCACTGCCGTCGCCGTCTCCACCATTCTATATCTACTCGTCTGTAAAAAGGAAAAAGACGCCCTCCCGCCGCCCTCCGACGCACCCGCACAAGAAGCATAAATGCTTCCGGGCGATACGATGTTTTTATAAGAAATCTTGACGAGTACCCTTTTTCAACGGCGCAACTTCAACGATTTTGGGCAAAAATATAAAAAATCTCTTTTGATTCTGTGTTCGTTCTTTACAAAAATTCGTTCGTTTGATACAATAAAACAGACGGGACCTCCCGCAAAAAAGAAAATAAGAGGAAACTATGTTTGATATACTGATCAACCCCCTGTCCGGGAAAGGCAAGAGTCTCGCCGCGCTCAAGACGGTGGAGACCATACTCATCGGCAAGCAGATCCCCTACGAAGTCCACCGCACAACCAGAGCGGGACAAGCGACCGAAATCGTCGCCGAACTCAACCAAAAGGAGGAGTGCAACCTCATCGTGATGGGTGGGGACGGGACCTTTAACGAGGCGCTCAACGGCATCACCGACTTCTCCAAAATCACCGTCGGCTTCATCGCCTGCGGCACCGGGAACGACTACATCAAGGCGACCAACATCCCCAAGGACACGAAAAAAGCGCTCGAACTGATCCTGCAAAACAACGTCGGATATACCGACTTCATCCAGCTGGACGAAAAGCGCGCCCTCAACACCGCCGGCGCGGGCATGGACGTGGACATCCTCTGCCGCTACGCGGAGATGAAAGCCTTCCATGGAAAGAACAAGTACTACGCCGCTTTGCTCGACGTGGTGGCGCATCTGAAGTACCATCAGATGGAGATCGTGCGGGAAGACGGCACGGTGGAAAAGCACAGCATCATCATCGCCTCCGCCAGCAACGGCAAGTACATCGGCGGCGGTATGCTCATAAGTCCCTACTCCGACGTCAACGACGGACTGATGGACGTCGTCCTCGTCCACGAGGCGCGCGGATTTGCGAAGATCTATCTCCTTTTGAAATTCCTCCGCGGCAAGCACCTCACCACCAAATACGCCGAGACCTTCCGCTGCAAAGAGTTTACCGCCACCCTCCTCGACGAAAACGAAAAGACGCAGGTGGACGGAGAAGTCTCCCCCGCGCAAAAACTCCACTGCGTGCTGATGCACGACGTATTGAAGACCTACAAATAAGCGAAAAATAAGATCGTAAAAACTCCTTCGGCACACGACCGAAGGAGTTTTTGTTGCGACAGTCCGAAAGAATATCTACGCATCTAAGTCGGGCGTAAGCTCCCGACAGGTTTTTTCCGCCTCTTGTCTGTTCCTGATATGGATCGTCTCGAGCATATCGGCGTCGCTGTCTTTTTTCTTCTCCTCTTCATCGAGTTTGTCGCGTGGGATAAGATCGTAGTGGGTTTTGGCGATATGGTCTTTCCTGCCCGGTCCGCCGAACTCATACCCTTGGGCGTACATATACACCGTCCAGCGGTCGTGCTCGTACTTCGCCCTCTTGTCCATATCGTCCATTCCGTACCCGGTATAGCCGAGTTTTTTCATCTCGTTTTCGTGCATGACGCGCGCTATGGAAGACACGCGGGAGTACTCGTTTTTATTAAACCACTCGCCCGCTTCGTCCCTGAACGCGTCGGTGAAATATTTGTCATCGCCCGCCTTAAAGGCGTCGTACATTGTCCAGTTGATATGCGATCTCTTCGCCTTGATCTCCAGAGACCGCTGCTCGATGTTTTCGACCGAGTAGACCTCTTTCATGCTGCCGATGAGGGTGACGCCGTAGGACTCCGAGACCACACTCCCTTTGTTCTTATAGGTGATCTTAATATCTTCCGGGAACTGCTTCATACGATTGAAGACGACGGCGTAAATATTGGCCGTCGATTGGATCTTCCGGAAGTGCTTCCGCATCTCCAGAGCGATAGCCACGTTATCGGCGTCGTCGCCCAACGTGACGAAGACGTCGGTGACGGGTCCGATCTTATTCAATTCGTCTTCGAACTCGGGACTCTTGACGTCGCAAGGCACGAGGTCCAATATATACGGTAAGATCTGCGCGGGTCCGTACGACGGCTTGAACAAGGCGGGCGCGGACCGACGGAACGCCTCGATCCTCTGCTCGTCCTTTTCAAAGACGGTCACTTTGATCTCGTAGTCGGGCAACATCCCCAACCAACAGATGGTCTTGGCGAGTTCCGCGCCGTAAGACCCCAATCCGACGATGACCGTTGAGACGCGCTTTTTGCCGTCGGAAGACTTTTTCTTGTCCCGGAAAAACCCGGCGAGCGAAGACTTTTCGGACAAAAAGGTGATGCGGCAGAGATTGGCGTTCTCGTCCACGCGTCTGATAAGAGACCAGCCCGAATCGGCGATTTTTGTGTCGTTGACGACCGATTCTATGACCGCCTCTCCCATCTTGGACGAGTTAAAGACGTACAGCTCCCGCCAGTTGTCGACGACTTCGATCCACTTCCTTTCCCGATTGCCGACGCGGGGCAATTCGGCGCGCATTTTGCGGGGGATCAGGCGACGACGTTTACGGAAGACGTCTTTCTTTTTCCGATTGAACAAGACGAGCGCCTGCTCCAGATTCTCCTTCTGATCCTCGCCGATCAAAAAGACCTTGGTCCGTCCGGACGGGAGCCATATCTGCGTGACGTCCCGTTTGGTGCAGATCGCGCCGATGCTCTTCGCTTCGGCGATCAATTCGTACTCGGTCTCCTCGTTTTTCTCAAACACGTCGCAAAAGACCACGACTTTCTTTTTCGGCACAAACCTGCGACGGATGTATTCGTCCACGCCGTCTCTGATGCTCCACTCCTCCGCTTCCTTCCGGATCCGTTCGAGGTCCACGACGTCTTTAGCAAGCTGCAAAGATTTCTCGTTCAGTTCGGAAAAGACGTACGCCTCTTGTCTGCAGAGTCCCTTTTTGAGATGGAAGCGGACCGACGAGGCGAACTCTTTGAAAAAGACGAGCACGACGCCCGATACCGTCATCCCCGCCGCCGAAACGAACAGAAGGGACAGGTAGAGCCTGTAGGCACTGACCCAGGCGGTCTGTTGCGCCGTGATCCGTAATACGTCCGAAAAGTCCTCGTCCAGCGAGAAGATGCGGAAGACCTTTTGTATCGAAATGGCGATCGCCTGGATCGCGGAAGAGCCCGCTCCGTCCGCCGCCGAGACCGAAGAAAAAAGCATCGGCAAAAACGCCGTAAAAGCGGCTACGATAAAGCCCACGACCGCCACCTGGAAGGGGGACAGCAACTTTTTTCGCACGGGCGCGCCCGAGATCGCGTTCTTTTTTCGGACGGCGGCATAAGCGATGGCGCCGCCGATCGCCGCCGCCAAAAAGACGATCGACAAGATCAGCGCGACGAGCAAAAAGACCTCGTCCACAACGATATTTCCATTGTCTTGACCGTTCATTCTCTCCTCCTCATCGGTATATCGGGTCCGCTATGGGACCGGTTATTTCGTTTTTTTCGCGCGTAAGAATTTGATGGCGCTCATCGCCGCCGTCATGCCGTCGCAGACGGCTTTTGCGACCTGTTTGACGCCCGGTACGCAGTCCCCCGCGGCATATACGCCGGGGACGGTAGTGGCAAAGTCTCCGTCCACTTCGACCTCGCCGTTTTGTACCACGGCGCCCAACTTTTTGACCAGGTCCGCCGTACTCGCTCTGCCGATGGCGATAAAGATCCCGTCGAAGTTTTCCCGACTCCCGTCGGCGTACTCCACCCCTTCGAGCGCGAAGTCGCCGAAAAGGGACGCGACCTTTTTCCTCTCGACCGGCACGTCGAAGTCCGCCGTCGGCTCCTCCCCGTCGGTCAGAACGGTCACGGAGGCGAGACTCTTTAATTCTTCCACCTCGTTTTTGGCATATTCGCCGCTCCCGAGTACCGCGACCTTTCTCCCGCGGAAAAAGAAGGCGTCGCACACCGCGCAATAGCTCACGCCCGACCCCTCGAACTTGTCCAGATCCTTGACTTTCGGCTTCTTTCGCGAAGTCCCCGCCGCGAAGACGAGCGCGTCCGCCGAAAAACTCTCCGCCGCCGTGCGCACCGAAAAGGTCCCATCAAACGCCACGCCGACGACTTCTCCGTCGAAAATCCGCGCGCCGAGACGTTTGGCTTGCGCCTCCCCCCGTAGGGCGAGTTCTTTCCCGGAGATCGCCTCCGGAAAGCCGTAAAAGTTTTCTATCTTGTCTGTCCTTTCCAGCGCGCCGTAGTCGGTCGCCAAAATGCCTACCGAAAAACCGGCTCGCAAAAGATAAACCGCCGCCGAGATCCCGGCGGGTCCTTTTCCGATGACGAGTGCGTCAAATTTCATACGTCTTCTTCCTCCAAAAGATATCTCAAAGCGGGGTAATAGTACCTCTCCGTCTTGAATCGGATGTGCTCGTCGTCGCAAAGCCGAGTCGGGTCGGTATTGTGCCGGAGATCGGCTATTTTGACCGCGCGAGCAACGGGGTTTTTTTTGATCGCACGGACATACTCAAAGTAGTCCGTATCCTTTTTATGCGTGAGCAGTTCGACCGCGGTCAGGACTTCCTCCGATATCCCCGCTCTTCTCAGGTCCTCAATCGTAAGAGGCGTATCCTCCACCACGTCGTGCAAAAGCGCCGCCGTCGCCGTCGCCTCGGTCTCCATCTGCTCGGCAAGGTGCGTCGGATGAAAGATATAGGGCACGCCACCCTTGTCGTATTGCCCCAAGTGCGCCTCATAGGCGATCTTCATCGCTTTTTGCGTCATTTCTGTATAGATCATTTCCCCGCCCTCTTCTTCCTGTCCTTTATCGAAAGGATCTTTGCTTTGACCGCCGAAGTCAGCACCTTGTAGCCGTCGTCGGATAGATGCACGTTGTCCAAAGCGTATTCAAACCGTAGCTCATTCTTCTCGTCCGTCAGAAGGTTGTGTACGTTTAGATAGTCGTACCCGAACCGATCGCACAATTTTTCCAAGCGGGCGTTGACGTCGTCAATGACGGCGTTGAGTCCCGGGGCGACGACGAAGGATCCCGCCCCCTCGATGACCGGACAGAGGGACAAAAACAGCGCCGGCGCGCTTAACTTTTCGGTAAAGTCGAGCATCAGTCTCTCGTAATATCCCACCACGTCGTCGGCGGTCGCGCGATAAAAGTTGAGATCGTTGACGCCCATCATAAAGACCACGAGGTCGGGGTCAAGGTCATACACGCTGACGTCCAACCGTCGGAACACCCATTTAAAGGCGTCCCCGGAGATCCCGCGATTGATCCCGAATCCGTAGTACTTGTCGAGGTCGCATCGCGCCGTCAGACTGTCTCCGACAAAGACCGTCTCGTGCAAATTTTCAAAACGGTTCTTTTCTCGAAAAAACTCGGTATACGTCGCGTTTTTTTCCTCGTATTCGTCCATTTCTTTCTCCTCCTTCCAGTATAACAAAATCCCATTCTCTTTTGCAAACGCTTACGCCCGCAAAAGTCGTATGACCTGCGGGCGTACCTCTTTGCGCCTCTATCGGCGCGGTTTTTTCTTTCGCATCGCTTCTATATATGATCGCCGACCGAACAGATCCCTATCCCTATTGACGTGCAAGGGGACGTACCGTCGCGCGCTTTTTTCGGATAGGACGGTCGGCTCGGGGATCTCTCCGGTGTCGGCAAACAACTCTTGAAAGAACTTGTCGATCTCCTCCTTCGTCGGAAAAGGCTCTTCGGGACTAAAAAAAGTCGGATCTTCTGCGACGAAAGGAATCGCCGGGGTCCTCCTTCGGCTTCGGAAATTCCCCCGTAAAAAGATACTCCCGCAGAAGGTCGTACGAGTTTTGTCCCAGCGCTATAAAGAACCTGCCCTTCTTGACCCGCAAGACGCCCTTCTCGACCAACGAGCGCGCATGGGGGCGGATCTTGTCCGCATGCGACTGCAAGCGGTTCTGCGCGAGTTCCTTTTTCGTCAAGGAAAAGAGATCTTTCAAAAGCTCCTTTTCCTCTTCTGTCAATTTGTCGATCTTCTTTTTGAGCGTCTTTTCCAGCTTTTCACGGTCGAACATAAATCCGTCGTCATCGTCGTCATCGGGATCGTTTTTGATCGTCTCGTGAATGTCGTAGTACGCCCCTTCCAGAAAGTCGAGATTCTTGGTCACCTTGGCGGGGACGGCGTTGCCGTGCGCGAAGTCCTCGCACCGGAAGTTGGGCTCCAGATAGGTCTTGAGGGCGTTGTTCCGGAAGCATCGGACGTACGCCTCGCCGAGTTTTAACGAGGTCAGATCGCTCTGTCGGACCAATAGCGCCGTCGCGGGACTGAAGCTGGTGGATATCTCCCCCGTGGGCGAAAAACTGAGACTGGTGTTGGTCACGCAGTGCAGCCCCAGCGACTCCGCGTAGTCCTTGGTGGTGGCGACGTTGTTACAGCCGAAGTAGATCTGCGTGTTGCAGTTGTCCACGATGATCCCCCTACCGTGCTCTCCGTACAACTCGTCAAGCTGATCGAAGGACTGGATCCCGAGGTGCATCCACACCCGACGACTCCTGAGCGTGGAGATCCACTTTTGCGCGTTGGGGAGAGTGGGCATATTGGCGAACTCGTCTAAAAGAAAGTGGAAGTCGGTCTTCAAGGACCCGCCGATGGAGTCGGCGTACCGCTGTAGGGTGGTCAAAAGGTGATTGATGAACATCAGGCACAGATCGTATGTGACCGAACGGCTCTCGTCGGTGATGCAGAAGATCGCCACCGGACGCTCGGCTATGGTCCGCGCCATCGCCTCTACGTCCACGTCGGACGCCGCCGTGAGCGCCTTCATGGGGATGTTGGCAAACTTGTTGAGTTTGTTGTTGGTGTTGTTGATATAGCTGTCGCGAGTGGCTTTTGCGTGCAGGTCGTAGTAGGCGACCAGATTCCTTGCCGGGGACTCCACGTCGTGCATCCTCGCCCACGCGTTGAGGTGGTCGCAGTCGCTGTCGGTCGCGTAGGCGGTGTTGATGAGGTTGTTTAACGTGTACTTCTCTTCCGTCATCTCGAACAGTTCGTTGTCGGAGTCTTCAAGAAGTCCCCAAAGCATACTGAAAATTATGTTTTGGGAGCCCATATCCCACGTCGGATCTTTTTTCGACTCTATGGGGGAGATGATCTTGGCGATGTTGATCAACTCGTTCTGGCAGTAGTCCAACTTGCTGAAATAGTCCTGCTCGAGGGCGCCGCGCCAGGCGTCGAAGTCCTCGTAGGTCACGCCGTTGTACTCCCTCTCGGTCCCGTCGGCGAGGGAGATATCTCTCTCCAACTTCCTCGCCTCGGCATAGATCTTGTAGACGGCGCTTAGCGGATTGTACCGAGCGGAGTCGAACGGGCGGGAAAAGTTGAGGACGTACGTCTCGTAGCCGCACTCTCTCAAAAGTTCGCACTTCTCGCGGAACATATCCCCTTTGACGTCCATAACAAAGGCGGAGGGCTTGTTTTTCGACCGGGCGTACGCCTCCAGCTGTGTCTGGAAGTAGCAAGAGGTCTTGCCGGCGCCCGTCCCGCCGATGACGAGGACCTGACTGGGTTCGCCGACGAGGGCGAATCTCTCTCCGTCCCGGACGAAGTTGGCGACGACGGGTCCGTGCAATTCGTATCCGCCCTTTGTCAGGTTGATCTTCTCGAACGTCTCTTCGGCGTCGGACAGCGTCAAAAGCCGCACGTCTTCAAAGTTTGCTTGGTTGGAGTTAATACAACTCCGACGAAAGTCCTGTCCGTTAATCATAATACTTCCCTCCTGCGGAAAATTGCATACCCCCGAAGGCGTTCGCGTTGAAGAAATCCACATAGCGACGGTAGGCGGCGTCGTATGCCTCCCTCTTGCCGCTTTCGAGGTAGGCGTCCAAGACCTTTTGGTCCCGCTCGCCCAGCGGCTCGTGATATAACTCTTCCGCAGCGCGCTTTGCGACGGTCAACCACTCGCAAGCGGCGTCATACTCGCCCCTCTCTTCCAATACCGCGATCAACAAACGGATCGAGGGCAAGTGTCCGTACTCGGCGAGATCGCCGAAGGCGTCTTTGGCGCGGGCGACGTCCCCCACCGCATAGGAAAAGAACCCGCCTTCGAAGACCGTCTCGAAGGACTTGTCCTTGGCATTGGCGAAGGCGACCCAACGATCGCGGTCGTACCACAATCCTTCGGCAAAGGAGAACGCTTCCGCCGCGCACCGAAGATACTCGGCGTCTCTCTCGTCCCCGTCGGTGACGGCAAGGACATAGGCATTGCGGCAGTCTATGAGCGTGCGGATCTTGTCGAACCGCCCGTCGAAGACGTACCGCTCAAAGTCAGCGCGCTCCTCCTCCGTCAATCTTTCCGCCCGGGCGATCAGATCGGCGACGCGCTTTTTTCTCTCCGGCGTGTAATAGCGCCCCGCCGTGACCAACGCGTATAATTTAATGGCTGTCAATTCATTCATACTTTTCACTCCCTTTTTTTGCCCGGACGCGCCTATTTCGCTTTAGCCATGGTCGAGACGATGCTGTCCACGATCCCATATGCCAACGACTCCTCGGCGTCCATAATGTAGTCCCGATCGGTGTCCGCGTAGACCTTTTCGATCGGCTGGCGACAGTTGGTGGCGAGCAATGCCGTCACCCTGTCCTTGACCTTTTGCATGTGTTTTGCCGCGGCGATGACTTCGCTCGCCTGTCCCTGCGCGCCGCCAAGCGGCTGGTGGATGAGGACTTCGGCATTGGGCAAAAGCATTCTGTGCCCGCGCGAACACGCCGAAAGAATGAGCGCCGCCGCCGAAGCGACCATGCCCATACCCAGTCCGATGACGATCGGCTTGACGTAGTTAATGACGTCGATGATTGCGAGCGCGTCCGCCACGCTGCCGCCCGGGCTGTTGATCCACAGCTCGATCGGACGATTGGGGTACTTGGTGTTCAGGTATTGTAATTCGGCGATGGTCTCCTGCGCGGAGGCGTTGGTAATCTCCCCATAGACGAGGACGATGCCGTTGTCCAAAAGCGAGGACGTCTTGGTCTGTCTGTCTTGCTGTTGCATATTCTTTCCTCTCCTTTTCGGTTTTGTTCGATCGGTCATACAATAAGGGGAAAGAACTCGTTTTTTCCGGCAAACGCCGATAAAAACAGGATAATAGAAAAAAACGGACGGTCCGGTGAAAACACAACCGTCGGGGGTGGCGCGCCATGTTTTTGGCTGCGCCACCTTCGGTCGGCGACCGCGCCCGTTTTGCGGTCGCACGCTCCGACGTAACCTCGTCCGGAGCGTCCGGAGTCCCCGGTCGAGAGGAGCTCACAGACTCTCTCCCGGCTCCCGACTTGGCGCCCTCCCGAACCCATCGACGCCCCTTATCATTCGTCGAAAGGCTCTCTATCGGACGACGCGACGCTTATCATGCTTCGTCGCGTTCGGAGTTGACCCCGTTCCCCTATCCTCGATATTATCTTATCACACCGATTGCGACTTGTCAACAGATTTTTATAAAAAAATATTTTTAATTTGTTTTATTTGTTTTCTTGAACTTTTTACAAGTGTAAGATAATTGCGCTTGCGAATGTTCGTCCATCGACTCCCACTTTCGGAAAAAGCGGCTTTCGGCGCGCGTTTGTTTGTCCTTTTTCCGCTCTTGTTCGAATTTTTTATTTGTTTTTTTGCGATGTTATTCCCGCCGCGTTCGTTTTCCGTTCGGTAAACAGAGCCTTTCGAGGGCGACTTTACGCGGGCGCGTATCATTAAGAATCACGTGCGGGCGCGCGAGACTGTATTTTTTTATTTGTTTTTTTGAACGGTTCGTACTTGACAAATTCTCCCACATATACTATAATCAAACACGATAAGGAAAAAAATGAATTTTGCAAAAGGAGGAATTATGAGCACGGTCACCCCAAGCGTACAAAGCTTACTGTATGACGCGAGAGCGAAAATATGCCGTCCCGAAGACGCGCCCAACGATACGGAATATGCTTTGCTGATTCTGATCCGCACTTTTGTCGGACAGATCGAAGCCAACATCCACGACGAACAAAACCCCAACGAACAGCCCACCGCCGCCATAGCCTTCGGCGAGTCCGTCGATCTGAAAGCCATGATCGACTGCATTTTGCCCGGCGCTTCTGTGGACGTAGAAACGGTGGAAAGACACCTTGTGGCGCGGACCATCCTCACGACCGTCCAACGCAAAGGGCTGATCTTTCCCAAACAGGACCTCGATATCCGTCGGCTCGTCTACGAGCCCTTTAATCGCCTGATGGCGTCGCTGACCAGGTGCCTGCGGGAGGCGGGCGCAGCCGGTCTCACCGCCGTCGCGCTCGACAATCTGAAGAGCGCCCTGGCACCCTTCCTCGTGTTCGATCTGCCGGAAGAGGACGCCGACAGTATCGCCGAAGCTTTGGACGATATGTTGAACGGAGTCGTCTTCGGCGGTCACGAAAGGCAAACTTGATCGTATTTCGGCGGGAGACCGCCCGGTAAAAGTCGCATGGAAGCGACGCGATAATCCCGGGCGCGCAAGCGCCCCAAAGGAGTACTTAATAACATGAATCTGAACGACCTTATCAAGAGGATCTCCTCCGAACATCGCCCCAACTTCTCCGTCAATCTCTCCGACGCGGACGGCGACGGCGTCATCGAGCAGCTGGACAAGATCTTCATCTACGCCATCGCCTCGGGCACTTTCGAAAACGGCTTCCGCCTGCCTCGACTGAGCGACTGCGACACCCTCAACGTAAGCCGTGGGAGTCTCTTTTTATTCTATAACGAACTCCCGAAGCGCATAGGGCACTACCTCGGCAAACTGGAGCCCGGCGTCAAAGACAAAGATCTGATCGCCTCTGTCACCGCCGACCCCAACAACCCGGCAAAACAGTTGGACGACTACGTCGTGGACCTCAAGTACTCCGAGGACACCTTCTCTTTGATCGAAAACATCTTCGTCAAAGGGCTCGATCTCAAGACCGCCCGTACCGGAAAGGGCGACGGCGAGCCAAGCGGGATTTATTCCGAAATCAGTTCTATAATAGCCCAATGCGGTGCGATCAGGTACCCAAAGCAGAAAATAATCGACTACTTCAACAGTGAGATGAACCGCACCTTTTTCGACACCGAAAATCGCGCGCTGCTCGCTCGGATCACCTGCGCCTTTCAGTGGAACAACGAGTCCATACGATCCCTTGCCGAAGTGGTCCGTCAGCGCGGCAGGGGAGAGACGAGGATCGAGGGCGACGGCATACGGGAGAGCGTACTCATCACCGACGTATACGTCCCCTACTCGGACATTCTGGACAAGGGCGAATGGGACGTGGAGCAGTTCACTCCCGAAAACGGGCTGTCTTACGGCAATCTCAACTTCGCCAACGGCACCAACTTCTACAAAAAGTACGACGCCATCTACTGCCCGGATCACTCCTTCAGTGAAAATCTGCTCTCCGCCAACGCCATCTACAACTTCCTTTTGACCGCGAAGAACAAATTGAACGACGACGGAAGACTTATTATCAACCTCTTCGATCCCGACGCCGCTTTCGTCGAACACTCCAAACAAATCAACCAGAAAAAACGCTTCGACCTGCTTCTTGACAAGAGCGGGAAAGCGGTCGATCGTCTGACCGGAGAAGTGGTCTCCGAGCCGTGCGAGGAGAATCGCAAGATCTTTGCCGACGCGGAAAAACTCTTGCCCGACAAAGCCCGTCGCAACTGGTCGGGAGACAAGATCGCCTTCACCAAGATGTCCTCTTTTATTCACTGCGATATGGACTGCGCCGCTCTGAAACAGAACCTGGGTATCGATCCTTCGCAAGAACTCAACGCGGACGGCACGCCGATCAAAGTCTGGTCCTTTGCCGAAGAGCTGAAGTACACGATCACCACCCCGGACAACGTGGAGCTGCCGGCGGCGACCAAGGACTGCAAGTTCTCCGCGTACGTGGACTACTACGCCGACCGCGCCTCCAAGTCCACCGTCAAAAGGGATATGCTGGAGTACGTCTTGATCGACCCGACGTCTTTCGTGCGCATCCTGACCGACTGCGGCTTCAACGTGGACGTCCTTGGGTCCGATCTCAATCCTTACGACGTCAAAAACCCTAACCCGGACAAGAACATCTTCTACGTCTGCACCGTCAGGAATAAAGATTAAGATACATCGGAAAATTTTTGAAAAGTAAGAAAAAATCAAATTCGAGAGGAAATACAAAGAGATATCTTCGATGAATAAGTAAATCAAAAGAAAGGAGTCTGAAAAACTCCTTTCCTTCTTCCCTCTCGTTATTCGTTATTGCGCCTGAAGCGTCGCATATAAATTCACACTATTATTTCCCTCTACGAGGGGTCAATTTATTTTTTCTTTGTATCCGTTGTATTCTTCTTCTTTGCATAGTAGGCGGCAATAGCGGCTTTTTGTTTTTTTCGAGCCTCCGGGGTCTTCGCCTTAACGTAGTTGCTTTTCTTCTTTTCTCTGTTAAAAAACATTTATTTATCCTCCACCTCTACTTCTGTTCCAAACGCCCAACTATCCGTGTAATTTTGCAAAGTGCAAGGTCCAAAAACGCCCTTGACTAAAACAAAAGGAGGTGATACCATATGCGCATACTCGGTTTTTATTGAAGAAAAGAGATGAGATGGCGAAGAAAAACACGAGGCACGTCAAAGTCGGGAAATATACCTTAACATCCCATGCCCAAAATCGCATTGTGGACAGAAAAAGAGATTTTGACAAAACCGATGTTTTGAATACCTTGTTCTTCCCTCCAAACGGAATAACGGAAACAAAGTATAAAGATGGCAATCCGTCTTATTCCCGAGTCGGTCGACGAGTGACGGCAGCAATAAACCCGACAAACAATAAAGTCGTCCCTTGCATTCCGATCAGTAGGCAAGACAAAAAACAATTCGACCTATTAGAGATCAATAGAAAAGGGAGAAAGAAAAAAATATGTTAAACAAAAAACAAAAAAACCTTTTTGGCGAAAGAGCCAAAGCCGTAGCAAAAAGCGTCCTGTCCGAACTCGACATAACGGAATTGAGCGAAGATAACGAAGGCTTGTTCTTGGACGAAATTACTCTGCGAGTAAATAGCCTTGTCTCGACAAAAGCAGATGGTTTTCCCATCGACGAAGAGCTTTTGGATATCTACGACTTGCTTACGGATATTATCCTTGATAATGAGAACGATATTGCCTTTTTGAATGAACTGTTCTTAAAAGCATAGCTATTTCTTCCGCAAATATACTTTTAAATGCAATTCTGATAGCCCTATAGCCTTCTCGCATCTTTTAAAGTTCCGTTATGGAAGCGGCTCCTACGACAATATGTCGAAGGAGCCGCTTTTTATAATCATTAAAATGCAATTTGACGTCCGTTTATAGCGATATCTCACTTATACTCGCGGTTATTTGCTAATCGTAGGCTGTTTTCGAAACGTCAAAGTTATTTCAGTTTCTTCCCCTCGCGGAAGGCTTCGCCCACCCGTTCGGTGACCTTATAGTAGCCGAGCGTATAGGTGTCGAAGGCGATCGCCTGCATCTTTTCCACGTCCACTTTGCCGGACTTGACGATCTTTTCGTCGGCGACAGTCCCGACGATCTTGCCGATGACGCCCAGTCCGTACGCGCCGTCCTGGTACTCAATAAACTCGCACTCCATCGACACGGGGAGTTCGTTTATGATCGGAGCGTCCACCTTGTCGGACTTAGTGGCGGTGAGCCCGGTCTTTGCGAACTTGTCGGGGAAGTTGTTACCCGAGACGATGCCCAGATAGTCGCATTCGGCGACGTGCGCGGCGTCGGCAAACGCCACCGTGAACGCTTTCCTCTCCAAGATGTTCTTGACCGTCTTGTGCGAAGCGGTCAGATTGAGGGCGACGATATCGGGTTCGACCATCGTGCCCCAAGCGGCATTCATCACGTCCACGCTCCCGTCGGCGTTATAGGTGGCGACCATAAGGACGGGCATTGGGAAAATCCCGGCTGTTTTTACGTTTATTTTCATCTTGCGGATACCTCCCGGTTTTATTGTTTTCCGATTTTTTCGGCGATCATCTTGCTGATCCCTTTTCTTCTGTTCATAATCCGTTCGTCCATAAATTTCTCTATCCGCTCGTGCAGTCGCTCGGTGAGCCGAAGGAGGATCACCGACCAAGGCAAAAGTAAACATCCGATGACTACGAGCGCTTTGACCATATTGTCCGTCATATCGGTAGAGAGCCCGAAGAAGCTCTTAAAGGAGAAAAACGGAAACTCCACAAAGTAACAAAGCGTATAAATCGCCACGCACCCCAAGAAGAGCACGGCGTGGACCCAGTTAAAGGGCATGCAGACCTTGAAGAGATACACGAACCCGACGAAGACGGTCACGAAGACGTACATACTCTGCACCTGCACCGGCGTAAGTTCGGGCAGGAAAAATTGTTTTGTCAAAAGGACGGTGACGATCCCCGCCACCACCATCAACGCCCCGGGCAGAGCGGACGAGAGGACTTTGGGCAAAAATCTGCCCGTAACCCGCTCGGAATTGGGCTCCAGCGCGAGCACGAAGGAGGGTATGCCGATGGTCACCATCCCGATCAACGTCAACTGGTTGGTCTCGAACGGCAGGCTGGTGGGCACAACCAAAAAGATCAACGCGAGCAAAAAGTTATAGATCGTCTTGACCAAAAACAGGGACGCGGACCGCTCCAGATTGTTGATCGACCGCCGTCCCTCGGCGACCACTTTGGGAAGAGAGGCGAAGTTGCTGTCCAAAAGGACCAGGCTGGACACGTTCTTGGCGGCGTCGGATCCCGAAGCCATAGCGATGGAGCAGTCGGACTCCTTGAGCGCGAGGACGTCGTTGACGCCGTCGCCGGTCATAGCGACGGTGTGCTTGTTCTCTTTCAGCGCCTTGACGAGCGCCAACTTCTGATCGGGCAGGACCCTGCCGAACACGGTGTACTTTTCGGCGATCTCCCGCATATCGCGGTCCGGTCCGACGGTACTCATATCGATGATGTTGTCGCAGTCGGTCACGCCCGCACGCAAGGCGACGGCGCGGACGGTGACGGGGTTGTCCCCCGATATGATCTTGACGGTGACGCCCTGCTCGCGGAAGAACCGCATCGTCTCCGGCGCCTCCGGTCTTATTTTATCGGTGATAAAGATATACCCCTCGAGGCGGAGTTGCTTCGGGAGTTCGGTCTCGACGAACTTGTATCGAGAGGAAGCGAGAGCCAACACGCGGTAGCCTTTTTCCGCCATCTCGTCGCAAGTCGCTTTGACGTCGCCCTTGGTCACGTCGAGTATGAACTCGGGCGCGCCCAAGACGTAGCTCCTGCCGCCGATATAGGCGCCGCTCCACTTCCGGATCGAGGAGAAGGGCACCGTCGCTTCCGCCTGCTCCGTGACTTCCACCGCTTCCAGATAGGACCGTATGGCAAGAGCGGTCGCGTTGCCGTCCGAGGAGGCGGCGATCACGTTCTTTAATAGCTTTTTGAAGTCCTCTTCGTTCAGGTCCTTGCGCGGACGGACGCCGTTGACTTCCATATCTCCGCTGGTGATGGTCCCCGTCTTATCGAGGCACAGGACGTCCACTCTCGCCAGCGTCTCCACGCAGTACATATCCTGCGCGAGGGTGTTGTGCCGGGACAGTCTGATGACGCTGATACAAAAGACGGCGGAGGACAGCGCGGCAAGCCCGCTCGGGATCATTCCGACCAGACTCCCGATCGTCGTCGCCACCGTCGCGTTGAGGTCCCCCTTCTGCGCGAAGTATTTGACGCAGAAAAGCGCAACGTCCAACGGCACAATGACCGCCGCCATCACCTTGACGATCAGCATAAGCGACCGCCAGATTTCCGAAGTGGGTTTTTTGAAGTACTTCGCCCCGGCGGATATCTTCATGGCGAAGTTGT
>JAFVAC010000054.1 GCA_017476265.1 Clostridia bacterium | reverse complement strand
TTAGCTCAGTCGGTAGAGCATTTGACTTTTAATCAAAGGGTCCGGGGTTCGAATCCCCGATGGATCACCACTTATGACAAGATGCCCTCGATCACTTTCGAGGGCATAACAATATAAATATATACGCGGGCGTGGTGAAATTGGCAGACACGCAAGATTTAGGTTCTTGTGGGAGACCGTGCAGGTTCGACCCCTGTCGCCCGCACCAAAAAATCTCATCGATACTTTTCGGCGAGATTTTTTATATCAAATTCGCTTGCGGATTTGATTATAATATGAGCGAAGCGAATTATAATTCGAGGCTTTAGCCGAAACAGCATTATCTTCCAAAGGCGGCGACATCATATTCTCGTCAATTGAAAAACTCACCCTTTTCGAGTATAATGAAGAATAAAGATTGGCAAATCGGGATCTGAGCAGAAAATATAAATGACAATCGAGAGGGGGATTATGCGCACAAAGCATGTTGTCGTCTTGCCTTATGACGAAAAATGGGCACAAGAATTCGAATTGATCCGTAAAGAACTTTCATCGGCGCTTTCTTCGATCCCAACCATGATCGAACACGTCGGAAGTACTGCGGTGAAAGGGCTTTGTGCCAAGCCGATCATCGATATCGACGTCGTCGTAGCGGAGACCGACCTATCGATTGCCATTCGGCTTTTGCAGTCTGCCGGATATATTTATGAAGGGGACTTGGGGATCAAGGGGCGAGAGGCTTTTTCTTATGAGGGGAAGGACCATCTTATGACTCATCATCTGTACGTTTGTCCGACGAATTCCGCCGAACTGAAACGTCATCTTGCTTTTCGTGATTATCTTCGTACTCATCCTGCCCAAGTCGAGGAGTATGAAGAAATCAAGTCCCGCGCGGCGTCTCTCTATCCCGACGATGTGGACAAGTACATCGAGTATAAGTCTCCGTTTATCGAAAAAACGTATAGATCGCTCGGTTTTTAACATTAACTCCTTTATATATTTTTTGGAACATCGTTAAAAGCGAATAAGAAAACTTTTCCTGCTGTTTTTTCAGTTTTTTCGTGCATAGCCGTCTGATTTATGGTATGATGAAAGTACTATAGTTATTGAGGGGATATTTATGACAAAAATAAGCAAAAAAAGATCGATTTTATTGTTTTTAATTGTGGCGTTAGTCGTATTGACGGTATCGGTCCTCTGTTCTTGCGGACTGTTTGGCGGGCTTAATTCCAAGAGTGACAGCGGTTCCACTACGAATAAGGTGGACTTGTCCGACCCGTCGGTGCGCGTGGAGGTCCTCGGCACGTTCAACTATACCGGCGAGCCCATCGAGCCGACCGAAGACCAAATCCGCGTCTATATCGGCAATGACGATCACTATCTCAATTCGGCGCAGTTTTCTTTCAGCTATTCCGACAACGTGGAAGTCGGCTTTGGTACGATCAAGATCATAGCCAAGGAGGAGAGTCGTTATACCAAGGGCTCTACGTCGGTACGATTCGAGATCGTCCCGGGGTACGAACAAGCGTTCGTCACCGACTTATCCGACCTGCAAGAAAAGATTCTTAACGATCGGTATTCCCGAGCGGTCATTACCGACGGCTTTTCTATTGAAGAAGGGGAGACTTTGACTGTTCCCAAAGGCAAAAAGATATATCTCGGCGGGACGTGGGAAGAGTATACCAACAAGGGAGAGATCGTCCTGTCCGAAGACTCCGTCCTGTACATCGGCTACAATAACGAGTCTACAACTTTGATAAACGACGGTTCGGTAAGCGGGCAAGGAAAAATCGTCATGAACGCTATTTCCACCATTT
>JAFVAC010000053.1 GCA_017476265.1 Clostridia bacterium | reverse complement strand
TTGTAACAAACTTTGGGCGAAGAATATATTTATCCTTTACGTTTGGACTTTTCGTGGCATCCACTCGTACTTTTCGATACTATTACACGTTTTAGTCTATGCGAATTAGCCGATACAGAATATGGGTTTAGTCGTCCCTCGCATTCGTACTTTGCGATACCGTGTCCTTTTTTATTCACGCGTATAGACCAATACGGTTTTCAGGTTCGGTCTTCCCTCATCAGATTTGTCGTTGGCAAATTTGCAGATTGCCGTTGGCAAATTTGCACTCCGCTTTAGCGGAATATCACGCAGTCTTCAGACTGCATATCACTCTTGCGTAGCAAGCCCCCTGGGGATCCTTCCACTCGCTCGCTTGGTCAGGATGACGGTGACCGGATATATCCGCATTGATTACGCATTACGAATTGAAAAAACGGCTCATTTGCCGTTCTTTTTCTTCCAGTCTTTGATCGCAAACAATCGCTCGGCGAATTTCTGTTCCGTTCCCTGGTCGGTGGGGTGGTAGTACTCTTTTCCGACAAGGCTATCGGGCAGGCACTGCATATCGGTCAGTTTGTCTTCGGTATCGTGGGCGTATTGGTAGCCCTTGCCGTAGTCGAGGTCTTTCATAAGGCGCGTGGGGGCGTTCCTGATTACCAGGGGCACCGGTTCGGCGAGCATAGTCAAAGCGTCCTTTTTTGCGCTTTCGTAGGCGACGTAGAGGGCGTTGGACTTGGGGGCGAGGGAGAGATAGACCACCGCCTCCGTCAGATGGACCGAACACTCCGGCATACCGATATAGTGGCACGCCTGATAGGCGGCTACGGCGATCTCCAATGCGCGCGGATCGGCGAGTCCGATATCTTCGGATGCGAACCTCGTCACCCGTCTCGCCACATACAGCGGGTCCTCCCCTGCTTCCAGCATCCGCGCCAGCCAATAGACCGCCGCGTCGGGGTCGGAGTTCCGCATCGACTTATGAAGAGCGGAGATGAGATTGTAGTGTTCTTCTCCCGTCTTGTCGTAGAGGAGGGACTTTTTCGACGTGCATTGTTCCACCGTCTCGACGGTGACGACGGTCTTGTCCCCGTCGGTCTCCCCGTTGAGGACCGCCATCTCCAGTGTGGACAGCGCGCTCCTCGCGTCTCCGTTGGCGAAATTGGCGATGAGATTCAGACACTCGTCGGATATCTCCACCTTTTCTTTCCCGAATCCCCTCTCGTCCGTGACGGCTCGGCGCAACAGCGCGACCAACTCTTCGGCGGAAAGGGGCTGTAAAACGAAGACTTTGCACCGGGACAAGAGCGCCCCGTTGACCTCAAAAGAGGGGTTTTCGGTCGTGGCGCCGATCAGGATGATGCTGCCCTTTTCCACAAAGGGCAAAAAGGCGTCCTGTTGCGCCTTATTGAACCTATGTATCTCGTCCACAAAGAGAATGGTCTTTTCTCCGAAGCTGCGATTGTACTCCGCTTGCTCCATGACCTGCTTGATTTCTTTGATGCCGCTCGTCACGGCGGAAAAGTCAATGAATTTCGCCTTGGTCCTATTGGCGATGATCCGTGCCAAAGTGGTCTTGCCCACGCCCGGCGGTCCCCAAAAGATCATACTGCCCACCTGATCGGACTCGATGAGTCTGCGGAGGACCTTTCCTTCGCCAAGCAGATGCGTCTGACCGAAATATTCGTCCAGATCCCTCGGTCTGAGCCGCGCCGCCAAAGGCTCGCTCCCCGCGCTCTTTTCGTGGGAAAAATGCACCGTACCGAAAGACTCTTCGTCAAAAAACCCGATTTGATCGTTGTCCTTTTTCTTTGCCATAACAATTCTCCTCGCCCTATATCATACAAGAAACGATCGCCCTTCGCAAGGCATTTGCGAAAAAAGGCGCATATCTTCGTCCGCTCCGAAAAACACTCTCTTCTCTTTTCTTGACAAAGGTGATATACTGATAACAGGTAGAAATATGTCGAAATTTTTGATTGTCTACAATCCGAAAGCCGGAAAAAACTCCAAACGCAAGCGTCTTGAAGACGTCGTATCCGTCCTCTCCGAGGGCGGGAAGAACGACGTGGAAACCTTTGTGACCGAAAAGCGCGCAGACGCGACCGATCGCGCAAAGTCCGCGCAAGGCTACGACGCAATAGCGGTCGTCGGCGGAGACGGCACCCTCAACGAGGTCCTCAACGGGATCTTGTCGCTCGAGGAGTCCGTCCGTCCCGCCATCATCTATATCCCCGGCGGGACCACCAACCAGACGGCAAAGGCGTTCGGTCTGCCCACCGACCTTAAGGGCGTCGCCGCCCTTTTGCAAGAGGGCGAGTTCCGTCCCTTCGACCTCGGGAGTTTTAATGGGCGCGCCTATATCGACGTATGCGCCTTCGGGTACGGCTCGGAGAGCTCCTTGCGCACCAGTCAGCGGATGAAAAACAAGTTCGGGTTCTTCGCCTTCGTCCTCAATCAGATCAAATATCTCTTCCGCTTAAAGCGCGTCCCCATGCGGATCCGTTGCGACGGAGAGACTTACATCGGCGAGTACGTCTTCGGCAATTTGGTCAACACCGCTATGGTCTCCACCTTTGCCCGATTGAAGAGCGTCGGCGTCCGAATGGACGACGGAAAGTTGGATCTCGTCCTGATCGACGACGTCAACAACTTTTTCGGTCTGCTCGCCGCTATGCTCCGCGTCATCCGAAGACGCTTCAACAAAAAGAAAGTCTACCTCATCTCCGGCAAAAAGTTCGAGCTGGAGTTCTTCGGCGATCGATCTTTCCTCTTGGACGGCGAACGAGTCACCGCTACCGACCACGCCACCGTCGAAGTCCTGCCGCACGCCTTCCGAATGCTGGTCCCGAAAGAATAACGCGCGCAGATCCGCTCGCCATAACGACTTGAGCCGATGCGCCGCATTACGAATTGCTCTTTACACATTACTAATTACGCATTGTCCGGTCCCGTTTGGGACGCGTAAAGTCGCCTGTCACACCTTCCGCTCGTACAGTGGGTACTAACAGGCGGCGAAGGAGGACGGGGGAATTTTTTTCGTTGTTGGAAGACCTCTGGTTAGGGATCCCGCCGACGAGTTCGTCGGTGGGAAAAAGGAGCACCGCCAAAGTACCCCAACGGCTATCGCGCTTTGCGCGGTTGCCGTCAGACAAAGGCAGGTGCGACGCCGTACGCAACTGAACGACAACGGAAAAGCGTCGGAACTTTTATTATATCCGCTTAAAAAATAAGGACTACCCATACCCGGATAGTCCTTTTTTCTTTCTTCGTTCCGACGCGTAAAGTCGCCTGTCACACCTTCGCCGCCGGGCGGTGAAGGAGAGGTAGGGAGATTTTTGCGCCCCGATAGGAACATCTTCAGGGCTCTCGCCGACGAGTTCGTCGGTGGGAAAAAGGAGCACCGCCGAAGTACCCCAACGGCTATCGCGCTTTGCGCGGTTGCCGTCAGACAAAGGCAGGTGCGACGCTGTACTCGATTCCCTCGGGACGCAAAAGCAAAAGAAAACGCTTTACTTTATCCGCCCTTTCTTTATATGGGGACCATCACTACGCTTTGTTATACCCTCTTCGGGTATTACACAAAAAGAAAAACGGGAATAACCCCGTTTTCTTTTGCGTAATATGCCTGCCTATACGAACCGCCGTTACTCGCTGAGTGAAAAGTCATTGTCAATAACGATCTGAATCGTGTAGTCAGGATACGCGGCGGAAACCTTTTCGCAGACCTCTTTGTAAGTCTTATCGGGCGTTTTGCAGTCGAAGGAGATGACTATGTCCAGACTGATGACGCGTCTTTCTTCATCGGCATAAAAGCCGTGTGTCTGCAAGATCTCCGGATAATCCTTGACGATGGACAGAATCTTTTCTTTGATCATCTTTTGTCCTTCGGTCTCGTCGTTTTTTGCGTACACGCCGACGGTCATGATGGTGCCGAACTTTTCGTAGCAGATGTACCCTATCGACCGCTCCATCGCCTGGATCTCCTTCGCCGTCATATCGTCCGCCACCTCGACGTGGACGCTGGCGATGTTCCTGTCCGCGCCGTAGTTGTTGATGATCAGATCGTACACGCCGAGGACTCCGGGGACTTTGGCGATGTCGTCCACCATATTCTTGGCGAAAGCGGCGTCGGTGCGCTCCCCTATTATTTTGCTCGCGGACTCGCGGAAGACGTCGATGGAGGACTTGATGATGAGTAGACCGATCACGATACCGATGTACCCCTCCAGATGCACGCCGGTCAGATACGAGATCAACGCGCCGACCAAAGTGCCGAAGGACAAAATGCTGTCCATCAATGCGTCGGTCCCGCTGGCTCTCAACGCGTCGGAGGAGAGTTTGTTGCCCCGCAGCCGGAAATAGAGCCCCAAAGCGATCTTGACCACGATCGCCAAAGACACGATCACAAAGGAATATACGTCGTAGGCGGGCTGCTCTCCGTCGATGAGGCTGACGACCGACTCGTAGATCGCCAAAGCGCCCGCGACGAAGATGATCATAGCGATAAGCGCGGAGGTGATGAACTCCGTCCGTCCGTGCCCATAGGGGTGCTTCTTGTCCGGTTTCTTCCCCGACAACTTCGTCCCGACGATGGTGACGATACTGCTCATCGCGTCGGTCAAGTTGTTGACGGCGTCGGTGATGATACTGATGGACGATGCCAAAAGTCCCACGACGATCTTGCCCGCCACCAAAAGGATATTGCCGGCGATGCCGACAAAACTTGTTTTTATGATCTCTCCGTCTCTTTTCATACTTACTCCAAAAAGAACCTTTCCGTTACTTCCATTGTATATGGGGCCACGCCGATTTGTCAACGAGACAAAATCCCTCTCCAAAGAAAAAGGGGCGCCGACTTTGTCGGCGCCCCGATTCATAGTTCCCTTTCGGCGAATTACTTTTGCCAAACCTTCACGACGTTCTCATCGCTATATCGGGCATAGTTATTATGATCGTACGAAATAGCCACTTCGACTTTGTAAAAACCGGCGGGTTCCAGATCGTACTTCCCTTCCGCGTCCGCACTGAGGATCGCGTAGTCGTCCTCCTCTGTCGCTTTGTAGTATACAAAGATCTCGGTCGACACGGCGGGTACTTCAATGATGGTGTTTTCCCCTGCGTCCTCGGGGAAATAGTCGGTGTAGATCGCGCCTGCGTCGTAGGAGACCGTACCCTCTTCCTCGTTGACTATAATGGCGTCCGATCCGTTCACGCCGAAGTCTCTCTTGGCGATCTGCCAGTCGTACTCCACTTCGTCCGTGAGATGATAGACGCCGTCGGAATCACCGTAAACAGGGTTATACTTTTCATCGTCATAGACAAACTTGATATAGGAGCGATAGTACCCGGCTTGCGTGGTATCTGCCGTCGAGACGTATTCTCCCTCTTCGGTCCTGCTGAAGGTATGGCGCACATCGGCGACCTCCTTGCTCAGATTCGCCGTCACGACAAAGGACATTTCTTTTCCTTCCTTGTCCAGGCTGTATATCAAAGAATAAACGCCGTCGCTCCTCTCCGCCGATACGGACCCATTCTCATAGCAATATCCTATGCCTTTGATGACTTCCACGTCCAGGTCGATCTCTATCGGCTCATAATTGCCTTCAACAAAGTCCGTCACACCCTTGGTATAGACCAGTTTCAGCGTGTGCGTCCCGATCTTGGCGATATTGTCATC
Source organism: Clostridia bacterium (assembly GCA_017476265.1). GTDB lineage: Bacteria > Bacillota > Clostridia > Christensenellales > DTU072 > CAG-1782. The sequence continues at coordinate 10,614 of JAFVAC010000053.1, read as the reverse complement.
GCCAAAGGACGCGTCTTGCGCCCAGCGGAATTCATAGTTATTCCCGACGAATCCTATCGGTTGCATATTCTCGTCCAACGGTAGGTTGACGTTCTCATAAATGGCGATCTCGTTTTCGGCAAGGTACTGCTTCACTTCCTCGCTCATAACGAATCTACTGCTTTTTAAACCGTGTTCCGAACCGTCGAAAGTCCCGTCTTGCAAAAGTTTCAGATAGTCGTTGGGAGATATTTGCAGGTTCCAACCGGCGATGAGGTCTTCCTGCGCGTTGTAAATATACTGCAGTTTGAATTTTTCGGCGAAGTCAGCCGGCAGGGACGCCCTTGCTTTGTCGATGACAAATTTTATCTGGTACTCCGACGACTCCCCTCGGTTCCAGATATAATTATTCTGATACTCGGGGTTGATCGACGCGAATACTCTGTGGTAGGCAACGCTTTCTCCGTTTACCTCCTCCCACGAACTGCCGCTTCCTGCGTCTACGGATGTGACGTCAGAAGAGTCAATATAGACCGTCACTACGCCCTCGGGCCAGACGGCTTTCGTCTCGTCGGTATACACCGCTCTTCCGTCTGCGGCAAGTTCCTTGCTCAGCGGAGTCCCGCCCGCGGTCAATTCGGGCAGAATGCTCTCGCCTGTGTAAGCATAGTGGAAAAACCTGTTTTGATCGGCTTCGAGTCCGTATACAATAGGCGTGTAGAGAGCGCGTTTTTTGATTTCCCAAGTAGCCACTTCTACGGCGCCGTCCGACGTCACGCTGCCGTCGACGTCCCTATAGGCATAGTTCTGTTTCGCCTCCTCCGTCAGTTGCACCCGGCAGTAGTAGGTCCCGGCGTCGACGCCCTTATGTGTGTCCGATCCTCCGTCCACAAAAGTAAAGAGCGCTTCGTCTTGCCCGTTGAAGTTGATCGAAAGGACTTTTTCGGTCCCGTCATAGACGTATTCTTCCCCCTCGATGGCTGTGGGCATGGGGATGACCTTTTTTGTGATCTCCCAGTTGACAAACACGTCGGTCGTGACCGTGCCGTCCTCGTCGATCCAGGCGTACCCTTCGGCGGCGTTGATCTTCATGGTGTACGACCCGACTTCGGTTGCTGCGTGGGTATACGCCTGATTCTCGTCGTACAGGACCTTCCCTTCCAAGAACATGCGCTCGTAAATGTCCCAGGAGCGGACCTTCAGGATCTCGTATACCAAATTGATCTCCTCTCCCGTGTACTCAAAGGAGTAGAAATCGTCAAACCCGAACGATTGGAGTTTTTCGGCTTGCGCCGCGCGCACTTCGACCTGAACGGTCTCGGTCTGCCCCTTGTAGGTGACCGTGACGGAATAACTGCCCACGCCGGCGGCGGCAGTGATTGCGGACGCGTCTATCGAAAAGTCCGTCACCGCCTTTTTGCTCCCGTCGCTATAGACGGCTTTTACCGTAAAGTCCCCTTTGGCGAGGCTCTTGACGTCGCCCTCCGTCATGATGATGACGCCGTTTTCGACGTTCAACGTCTCCGAAGATATCGCCACTTCGATCGACCGCAACGACTTTTCGCTCTTTTGCGTGGTCGTCGACTCGCCGCACGCCGTCAAGAGCAGTGCGACCGTAAGCGTCAGCATAAGTGCCAACGCGACCGCAAGGACGATCTTTTTTGATCTGACAATCATTTGCTTTTCCTCCTTAAAAAAATATTTCACGCGCCTATCGATGCGCTATATGATTGTACATCTTTTATGTTTTTTGTCAAAAAGAGGCTTTACCGCGCCTCCGCGGTACGTCTGCACAGGAGCAGATACCGCTCGCGCTTGTCTTCGTCAATGAAGTGCTCGTCTCTGGTCTGTCTGACGCCGGTCGAATAGTCGAGGACCTCGTCGCCGAACTGCTCGCTCGCCAGATCGAAAGTCCTGTCCCCGACCACGTTGTAGCAATGGACGCCGCCGCTCGGCAGCGCGATCCCGTAGACCTCTCCGCCGAAGATGTCCTGCGCCAAAAAGGCGGTGATGGAGCACTGCCCCGCCGTCTTGTTCTTGTCCGACCAGACGGATCGGAGCCTCGGCGCGCACGTCTCGATCGACCACGCTTTTTCCAGTCGGTCGTACAGATCGAGCGGCGTCTCGATCCCGGGGTACAACCCGCGTTTTGCCTCGCAGTCCGCCGTCTCCCATCCGTAAAACTTATATTCCTTTCCTGCCATATCCGCCTCCCAATTTTCCCGACGTCTTTCGCCAAAAGACGGTTTGCTAAATGCGCAAGCCGCTTCGACCGCGAACGAAAATTTTCTCCGTCTGAAATATATTATACCCTTTCCTTGGTTCGCTCGTCAATATGGATAAAAAACACTTTTTGGCAAATTTTTACGCAAAAATCGGCGAACGCATCCCGATCGACGGGCAAAAAACTATTTACAATACTTCTTATACGCGGAAAACGCCGACGGGAGAGAATACTTTTTTTCTATCTCCTCCGCCGTGGCGAAAAACACTCCCAAATCATTAGGCGACTCGGACAGATCGGCTTCGTACCCGACCATATGCCAAAGGACGTGCGTAAAGACGTGGGTCGCGGCAGGCAACGGTCGCACCTTCGCGCCGAATCGCTCTTCGACTTGCTCTTTTGTCAAGAGTCCGCTCTCATGGGGGAGTTCGTACAGCCCGGCGAGCAGTCCCTTGTCGGGACGCCTTTTGAGGGCGTATTTTCCCTCGTACCGCAGGACGAATACCGTCAGATCCTCTTCCCTTTTTTCTTTCTTTTTGATCTTGACCGGATAGTCGCTCTGCGCGCCCGCCTTGTACGCGCCGCAACAAGACGTCAAAGGGCACTTTTCGCACCGATAGTCCTCGTCGGGCAGACAGACAAGCGCCCCTATCTCGAACAACGCTTGCGTAAAGTCGGAGGTCTCCCCCTCGGGCATGAGAGGTCGAAGTTCGTCGGCGATCCGCTCGCGGACCTTGACGTCGGAGACGTCGAACGGGTCCGTCTCCAGCCGGGATATCACGCGGAGTACGTTGCCGTCCACGGCGGGTTCCTTTTTCCCAAACGCGATCGACAAGATCGCCCCCGCCGTATACGCCCCGATCCCGGGCAGTTTTTGCAGACTCTTTTTGTCGGAAGGCAGCTCGCCGGCGTACTCCTCCGCCACCACCTTCGCCGCTTTCAAAAGGTTCCTCGCGCGACTGTAGTAGCCCAGCCCCTCCCACAACTTCAGGACCGCCTCTTCGTCGGCGTTTGCCAAATCCTTGACCGTAGGATAGGTCGATATCCAGCGCAAAAAGTACGGCTTGACCGTCTCTACGCGGGTCTGCTGGAGCATGATCTCCGACACCCACGTCTCGTACGGCGACGGATCCCCCCTCCAGGGCAATTCCCGCTTGTTTTCTTCATACCACGACAGAAGCAACCGGACCGCCTCTTCCGAAAAGTTCTTCATACGTCCAGTATATCATATCGCACTCGAAAAAGTAAACTTCCCCTGCGACTATGCGCCCAAAACGATCATGATCGCCCATTCCTATTCGAATGGATTCCGCCGAATGCCTCCGACCCGACCAAAGGCTCGCTGCTCCCGCACGCCTTTTTCTCATGCACGAGCGTTAACGTCCAAGACGATTCCGATCATTGCCGACAGACTGATCGGTATTCTCTTATCTCTGCTTGAGACAATAAAGGTTCATCATAAATACCGCCCCAAATTGACATATTTCTTCTTTTTTCGCAGGGCATATTCCAGAGTCGTCGCCGCGCCGCCGTAGTCGTGATTAACGTAGGCGATCACAAAGTCGGCTTTTTCTACCATCCATCGATTCCGCTTGGAGATGGCAAAGCGTTTTAGCACTTTTTCGCTGAACGGATACATCACCTCGTCGTAATAGTCGTGGACGTCCTGAAAATGCGCGTACTCGGGATCGAGATAGGGCGTGACAAAAACGCGCCGAAGAAGCGGATATTCCCGTTGCAATCGCCTTAACGTGGAATTACACAAGCCGTCGAATCGTCCGTAATCGCCGAGATAAAAGACAGCCTCCGGCGACTCTTCCAAAACCTTCCTGAGTTCTTCCTCCAGTCTCCTTTCCACGTCGTCTGAATACGACACGTTTCTGTGCCCGCAAAAAGTAACGATCATACAGGTCAGCCCCATCCTTTCGGTTTGCGGCGAGACCCTCTTAAAAATAAGATGCCGCCCTCTAAGAGCGCGGCAAATATAGCACGCCTACCACCGTATCAGTCGCCAAACCTGTTCACTCCTAACATCACGGTAATATGAAAAACACATACAATGACTGCCGTTGTAAACACGACGATAGACGTCGCTACCTCGTATTTGGTAGTCATTATAGTTGTTGACATATTACCGCCTTATTATAGGCTTCGTTAGGAATAAAGTCGCTTTTTACAAGCAACTCAGATTTGGCACTTTCATTATATGTTTTTTCCCTTAATAAGTCAATATGATACGGACAAAACCGTCGGATAAAAGAAAAAGAGCGATCCGAAGTTCTTCCTCCGGTCTCTTTTTCGCCGTTTTGAAAAATACGGACCGTCTCACAGAACAAGGGAAGTTAACAGAAAAGGGATACCGTATATGGTATCCCTTTTCTGTTTGGCTTGCACTGCCGATTTAGCTAACACGAATTGAGTTAATGGTTTCCCCAAATAAGCTATAATAAAGTATCGAATTTATAAAAATGGTACGTTGAACGAAACATCCCGTATCCTTTGTATTTCACTCTCTTGCCCCTTCACTTTTTACTGAATTTCACCCTACCATTTTACTTGAAAAGCATAAGAGAAACAAGTAACATCTGTCCCGATAATGTCACATTCCAATTTTTTCTCGTAAAAATACCAATTTATTTGCCAAAAAAAAGTTTAATTAATTTTATCTTAAACCGCCCATCAGGTCTGAAATGACGGTCGAGATTGAATATATCACGGACTTAACAATTCAGTTGATAAGTATCTCAATATTAATGAGATCGTCTATTTTTTTTGAAATGATTTTCTTGATATTTTCCACTACAAGATATTTTTCAGCAATTTCCACTTGAGCATTATAATCAATCTCCCCATCTTCATCTATTGGAATCGGCACAATAATATCATTCATTTGATTATTACCAAGTTTTTTATTCCCCGAATTTTTTGCTTTCATAAAAAACTGATGTTGTAACGAATAAATCAAATAAGGAAAAAATAATTTAGAAACGTCTACCTTGGGATAAAGAATACCACAATGATTGTTTGCTACAAAACCCTTATTTTGAGAATCAGTATTCCTTGCAAAAAGTTTTCCCGCATAGCCGTCAACACTCCATGTTAAACACGGAACTTCAATATAGTCTTTATCTTTAACAAATTTTCTATCCACATAATCAAGAATCCCATTATTATCAGTATTTGACGAAATTACTGGTATAGAACCTTTCCAGCCTTTACTATTAATGTTTTTTTAGTAAAAACAGCATTCCCTTGATGCGGTTCAAAAATATCGAAAAGCTTTTCTTCCTTAATCTTATAACCAGTTATTCTTTCCAAATTAAAATCATTGATTTTCTTTTTTTGTGCCACTAAAATTTCTTTTTGTTTATTAATTTTTTTATATTTCTCTGCAATATCTTTTTGAAAGTTTATTTCAGGCACATCAAAAACAAACTCTTTCATAAATTTTGTTATTACAAAAGTTTGATTTCCCGATTTTGTTGTTAAATACTTCTCTCTAATATGCTTTTGAAAAGAAAAAATAAACCAGTGAAGATCTATATCATATTTACACCGGTCTTTTTTAAATAATATATATGCATGATCAGTAAGCGTATATATGCTTGGCTCCAAATATGACATTGTCCCTGCGTAGCCATTCCTACTTATAACGATCCCTTCTTTACCCTTAAATAATTTCAATTCCTTACCATTAGGTAATATGGTTTTTGAATCAATATATCCTAAAGATGTATCATCTACCAAAGAACTCGATAATACTACGCAATCAAATTCTTCGCTTCTGCTATTGTGAATAGTTCTTACAGTTAATCCTGTATTCCCGCTCAAATAATCAAAGCATTCGCTTACTTTAAGATTTTTTACTTGATAACTTATTTCAAGCATTCTAATTCACCCCGAATACTTTGCATTACTTCCTCTGTTTCATTAATTAACATAATAAAATCATCTATCGTCTGTTTCTTTACTTCTTTTCTTAAGCCAAGCAATATTTGTTCCTCTTCTGTCCACCAATTTTCAATTATCCAATTTTCCGATGGCTTGAAATCACTTATTGGAATGGATTTAAATCTCCCCTTTGCTCTTTTTGTTATTACTTCCTCAATGATTTGCGGCTCAGTATTCCTCCATAAATTATAGTTATCAACTGCATCCTTTAAATCATTATTATCGGGTGTATCAAACCTGTAAACATCAAGCGTTTCACCGATTGAAGAACAAATATAACAAAAAACGGCTTCTTTTTGTAAAGGATAGGTACCATCATCATTTTTCTTTTTCTTCTTTAATGTCAAAATATAAGTCTTTTTAGGCGTATTAAAGAAAGCTTTAACCGGTAAAGAAATTATACTGTTAATATAACATTGTTCAATTATCTTTGACTTTAACGTTTTATTATTAAGATTTGAAAGAATACCATCAGGAACTACAATGTTTATCACGCCACCTTGCTTGACCGAGCGAATTATCCATTCTAAAAACATCGCTTCCAAACCAAGTCCTCCCCATTTATAATCAGAGGTTAATTTTTTCATTTCCGATGATCCGTTAACTACATATGGCGGATTGGTTAAGATTAAATCATACTGATCTTCTTCAATACTCTCTAGTGTCCCTAATGTAGAATGCTTTAAGGTAAAGCAACTATTCAACAAATCTGTAGAAATTTTTTTAGTAAACTCTGTGGAAGAATTATCAGAAATCATTTTAGAAAAATAAATTAATGCATTTGCTTTCGCTAAAATAATTGTTTTATCACCATTGTCTTCACTATATTTATCATAGCCCGTCAATGATATTTCTGTTCTAAACTCTTTTGATTTTGCGTTGTAAGAATACAATTCACCTATCTTATCCCCAACCGCTTCTAATAAAAATTTACCAACCCCACATGCAGGATCGCATATTTTCATGCCTGGTCTAACATCGACCATTCTAACCATATTATCTACTATTTTTAATGGAGTAAAAAACTGCCCCATATTTTTTGAATCTTGATCTTGCTTTAAAAAAGATTCGAATAATTGCGATTTAAAATCCTTTGATATATTAATAAATTTACCATTATCATTTTCATATACTTTAAATGCATCTAAAATTGCTCTAAATACTTTTGCATCCCCATCATCTTCGTGAAAAACATTACCATTTATTATTCCAGTGCCATCAGAACCTTCAGGAAATAATTCTTTCATTTTAGCTCTTGCACCATTATCAGATAAATATGTATTAAGAACATCAACTTCTGTAGTCCCATCAATTTCATATAATGATCTTAAATAATCGAATGAATACATTCCTTTTAGAACGCCTAAATCACTAAGGTATTTAAACAAAAAGAATTCCACAAATGTATACAAAGCCGTACTTGGTGACACGTTTTTAGTAATCCAAAGTTTTTGATGAATTTTAACCGCTAAATCAGTTGGATTAAGATACTTTTCTTTTAATAATCTATCATTATCTTTTGAAATGGAAGATAGTATCCTTTTTATCAGCTTTTCCGTTTCTTTTGGGTTGGATACAGGATAAATATTTGTAAACAATTTATTCCCGTGCTCATCCATAATGGCATTCCCTGTCAAAGGATTCATCCAAATCGTTTTCTCTGAATCTCTTACTGCATATATCTTAGCTTTAACTTTCTTGGAAATATCAAATTCCTGTTTAATTGCATCGATTATTTGTTTTTCCGAATTAAGATTTCCGTCGTCTTTGGATTCCACATAAAGTACTATTTCTTTATTAGTATCAACAACCAAAGCATCCGGTTTTTTGTTTAACACTGCAGAATCTTTTGTGTGGGAATTAATTATTCTTTCTTTAACCAAATCCCGTAATGTCGTCGCTCCTATATCATAAACACGCCACTCGCCAATGTAAATTGGTTTGCTAAATTCCTTACTTTGGTTTAATTGTTCACTCATTTTTATGTCCTCTCAATATAGATTGACAAATAAGATTTTATCACAAAAAACAATAAAAAGCAATAAAGACCGCATAACATCCAAATACTAACACAACAAAAAGAATAAGGTGTCCCAAAATACAGACACCTTGCCTGATAAATATGGTTGATTTGTTTAACTTTTCTCTTGTTCTTTCTCAAAAAGAAACAAATAATCCGAACCAATCTTTTGCGAAGATCAAGTTCGGATTATAAGGGTTTGGCTCCCCCTGTCCGATAGCGAGCATAGCTCGCCAGTTTCACGCAAGGCGTGAAATTGCGAACGGACCGTCTCACAGAACAAGGGAAGTTAACAGAAAAGGGATACCGTATATGGTATCCCTTTTCTGTTTGGCATTCACATACGAAAAAGCTGTCATGGTTTTGGACTTGTCAGCCATTTCATTTTCCCAAAATAATATGGCTCGTTATTACATATACCTTGATTTAACCGTAATATATCCGCCCCAATGATTATCAACAAATCCCGCCCAATCAAGGATTGCGGCATAGTAGGTTGAACGACGTGTTATCTTGTCTCCTACTTCGTTGCCATAATAATTGATTGCAACAAAGGCATCTATGGTATCTAACGGGAAATCACTGCTTCCGATCTTTTTGCCCGACCGTGCCGCGCTTGCCCCAAGATACATAGTCCCGCCGAGTTCAATGGCTTTTTCATATATGGCATACAATTCGGTAAATTTACATTCAAGTTCTTCGTACCTCGAATTTAATAATCCATCGCCCGAATCTGACAACCAAATATACATGGTATCGCCCTTTAGCATTTTATATGCGCCTTTACCCACAGCATTGATTTTCTCTAAAATGCTCTGCTTGAAATCATTATACGTTATCTTCATATCCCCCTCCTAAATAACTTTCTTATAGAAAGTAACTTCATCTTTTTCAATGTTAACTTGTGTTCTATAACCAATTGCCATCCAACTTGAAGCGTAAGAATGTGTTTCGGTATTTGCCCAAAAAGAATGCTTGAAACTCCTTGCCGTTCCGGGCAAATTAAAACCCAACACCTTTTCCAACTCATCATAAGTCAGAGTAACCGATCTGCCACCTTGTGCCAATAAATATTCGGTTAAACCTCTATATTTCGCACTGGCTTTCACATTCAATGTCGGTTTTGTTTCAACATGGTTATCTGCTTTTTTGTTTTCTTCCAATGCCTGAACTTTGTTTTCCAATACCTTAATACGTTCCAGCATTTCGAGAATGATTTGACTATATTCCATCAATAAACACCTCCTACCTAATCTTGATTGTACTTTAACATAAAATATTGTATTTGTCAACATTTTTATTGTAATTTAATGTAATTTATACTTTTTAGCGATTTTTTCATTTTTCATCTCAGTTCAGAAGAACAATTCTGCGCTTCTCCGTTATAATACCCTCATCTATACACTCGGAGGATGATATGAATAAATATGATAAAAAACTAAAGAAGACATTATTGGCAGAACTGAAAACCGGAATTTCTGTCATTGAGCTATCAAGCAAATACGACATCTCAAGAAATACCATCTATCGGTGGAAGAAAGAGGTTGAAAACCGAGTGCTTTCTCCCGATGAAAAAGACAAAGAAATCGAACGATTGAATCGTCAAGTCGAACGGTTGAAAGAGATCATTCAGATAATCAATGAGGCAAACTGTTTGCCGTCCGCTCCCCTAAAAGAAAAGCTATATGCACTCGAAAGCATATACGGCAATCATAGCGTTCGCATTTTGTGCGAAGCCCTTGACGTAGATCGTGGTACGTTTTATAACCACATTCTTCGCAACAAGAAGACGAACACTTGGTATGCAAAACAACGTGAAATACTCCGTGTTGCCATACAAAAAGCGTATGACGAATATGGTCAAATCTTCGGTGCCGGAAAGATAACGTCCATTCTAAAAGAGCAAGGATATAAAACGAGCGAGGACACCGTTCGTCGACTTATGGCGGATATGGGATTGACGAGCATACGCCAACGAGCCAAAGCCCTTTATGAAAGAGAACGCAAAGCGTACTGCAAGAATATTGTGAATCAAAACTTCACCGCAAACGGTCCGAACGAAATATGGGTGAGTGATGTTACTTGTTATTACTTTCAAGAAAAGAACTACTATATATGCGTTATTCTCGACCTTTTTTCAAGAATGGTTGTCGGGTATAGAATTAGCCAACGAAATAGTACGCAACTCATGAAAGGCACCTTCAAAATAGCATACGAGCAACGCAAACCGCCCGAAGGGTTGATTTTTCATACGGACAGAGGTGCAAATTATAAATCGTATACGTTTATGTCCTATTTAAAATCTTTTAGCGTAGTACAATCCTTTTCAAGAGCGCATATTCCTTATGATAATTCCGTTGTGGAGTCCTTCTTCTCCAACTTCAAGCGTGAAGAACTCTACCGAAGGAAATACAAATCAGAAAGAGAATTGTTTGCGGCA
>JAFVAC010000052.1 GCA_017476265.1 Clostridia bacterium | reverse complement strand
GGATCCACTTCTTTATGGGTGGCGTCAAGGTGGACTCTTGTCATCGGACCGACATAAAGTATCTGTACGCCGCGGGAGAATGCGCCTGTATCTATCACGGCGCCAACCGCCTCGGCGGGAACTCTCTCCTTGGAGCCGCGTTCGGCGGGACGCTGTCGGCGAATACCGCTCTGAAAGAATATGCTTCTTTTGCTTTTTCCGATCCGACAAAAGACGCTCTTTCTCCGTCGGATAACGAAACGATCTTGCGCGATATGACCGTCTCACCCTCCTTCAACAGGAAGCTGAAAGAGGCGCTTCTTTCCGGGCTTGGCATCGTACGAGAAAAGATGACTATGCAAACAGCCCTCTCCGCCGTCGAGTCTCTCCGACAGACCGCCGCCACCGCGACCGAACGCGCTCGCGCCGATCTTGCCAAGGCTATGCTCTTGTCCGCTCTTTTCCGAAAGGAGAGCCGCGGGGCGCACTACAGGACCGACTATCCGGACGCTTCGGAAGACTATCGCAAGACGACGGTCTCCGTCTTATCCCGCGGAGAGCCGGAGATCACCTTCGTTTCGATCGACGAAGACTCCGCGAGAGAAAAAGGAGACTATATTTATGATTAAGATCAAGGTCTTGCGCTCCGCTCCCGGCGTTACGCCTTTCTTTCAGACTTTCGACTACGAGCCGGAGCCCGAAGACACCGTTGCGACCGCCCTCACCCGCCTCAACGCGACGGAGGATCTGACCGACGAGACGGGCGCGCCCGCCACCCCTATTGCTTGGGAGTGCAGCTGTCTGCAAAAAAAATGCGGCGCTTGCGCTATGATCATTAACGGCAGACCGCGGCTCGCTTGCGACGCACGCCTGTCCGAACTGGGCAAACGCATTACGCTGAAGCCGCTCGGCAAATTCCCCGTCGTAAAAGACCTCATCGTTGATCGGGAGATCCTGCGCGCCAATCTCAAGACTCTGAATCTGTGGCTTTCTAAGGACGCCCAACTTCCGGAAAAAAAGACCGATCTCGCCTATACCGCCGGTCGCTGTCTCCAGTGCGGATGCTGTCTCGAAGTCTGCCCCAACTTCTACCCGGGCGGGACTTTTTTCGGGACGTCGGTAGTCCCCGTGACTACGCGCGTCTTGACGGAGACGGACAAAGAATCCCGCTCCGCGATTGCCAAAGCGTATGACAAACATTACTACGAAGGATGCGGAAAGTCCCTCGCCTGCGTCAACGTCTGCCCCATCGGGCGGGACGTGCAAAAACTGCTCGTAAACTCGAACGCGATGGCGATCTGGAAAAGAAAATGAAATAAGTTTCACCTTATCTTCGCTTTTCGCTTGAAATATCTTCCTTTCGGTGCTATACTGTAAGTCGTTAGCTCAGACTAACGAAGGAGCAACCGCTTTTATGATCGTCAATAAAAAATTTCTGAAAATATCGGTACCCGACCTTATACTCGTCGCATTGAGTTTGTTTTTCCTTGTCGGGATCACCTGCATCTTTGACGCTTGCCCGCCTAAATCGGACGGGACGTATATGAACTGCTACTACGCGGGCGAAGTCGTCACCGCGATAGCCGCCCTTCTTCTCGCGCTGTCGGTCGCACACGTCTTTTTGCCCTCCGGGGAGATCAAAATGGGGCTGGACGTCGGTATGGTCGGGATTTCCGCGGTCTGCGCCGCCGTCCCCAAGACCATCATCCCGCTTTGTATGATGAACACAATGGACTGCAACGCCTCCATGCGCCCCTGGACCATCGCCGTGTGCGTAGTCCTCATCGTCGCTTGTTTAGCCGATTTCGTATTCTTCTTGAGAAAGCGCAAATGAAATTCGCACGAACCATCGCCAAAAACAACTTCAAGAAAAAGCCTCTCCGCACTTTGGCGCTGATCCTTTTGGTCGCCTTTTTGTCCTTCACCGCTTTCGGTGGGTCTCTCGTCATCCTGAGTCTTAAAAACGGACTGGACAGCTACGAAGCGCGTCTTGGGGCGGACGTAGTCGTCGTCCCCTATCAAGCGCGCACCCAGGGTACCTTCGAGTCCATCATTCTGCAAGGGATCCCGGGGTACTTCTATATGGATAAAAGCCATCTCGATAAAGTCCGCGCGGTGGACGGCGTGGCGATCGCTTCGCCGCAGTTCTACCTGGCGACCGTCTCTGCGGGATGTTGTTCGGTCCCGGTACAGATCATCGGTTTTGATCCGGAGACCGATTTCACCATTCAGCCGTGGATCAAAAAGAGCTATACAGGCAGCATCGGAGAGTACGATATCATCATCGGCGCCGACGTCAATATGCCGGTGGACGGCAAACTCACTTTCTACGACAAAGAGTGCCGCGTCGTCGCCCAGTTGGACAAAACCGGCACCGGACTGGACACAACCGTTTACTGCAATATGGACACCGCCAAAGACTTGGAGAGGAGTGCGGAAGAACTCGGCTTTTCGTATCTCGGGGACGTCCCCCTCGATCGGGCGATCTCCTCAGTCTTTGTCAAAGTCAAGCAAGGTTATGACGTGGACTACGTCACCGATCGGATCAATATAGAAGTCCGTCACGTCAAGGCGGGCGGCGCGAAGTCCATGGTCTCCGGCGTCGCCGACGGTCTGACGAGCGTCTCCAACGTCATCGGCGTCCTTATCGCAGTCGTGTGGGTCCTTTGCGTCGTCATCCTCATCGTCGCTTTTACGATGATCACCGGCGAACGGAAAAAAGAATTCGCCATCCTGCGTATACTGGGCGCTTCCCGATTGAAGTTGTCGCTGATCGTCGGGACCGAGGCGGCATTGATCGGTGGGATCGGATCCTTGGTCGGGCTCGGTCTGTCCCTCTTGGTCGTCCTGCCCCTCGGCGCGTCTTTGCGGACCGCTTTATCGTTGCCGTATCTGTTGCCGTCCGTCGGCGTCATAGTAGGACTCGCTCTCGGAGCCTTGGTCGTCTCCGCCGTAGTGGGATCCATGACCTCGCTGTTCGCCGCCAAGAAGATCGCCGGGACCGAGTCCGGACTGCTTATTCGGGAGGACGCATAGATGCACCTGCAAGCCAAAGGAATCACGAAAGACTACTTCCGTAAAGGTCGCGGGACCAATGTTTTTACCGCGCTCCATCCCACCGATCTGAACGTGGACGGTGGCATAACGGTCGTCGTCGGCAAGTCCGGGAGCGGAAAAAGTACCCTCCTCAACGTTCTTTCCGGCGTCCTCTCCCCTACGGAAGGGACGGTCCTTTGGGACGGTGAAGACATCTACGCCCTGTCCGACAAAACCCTCTCTTGCCTAAGGAATGCCAAAGTGGGGATCGTCCCGCAAGGGCAGACCGGACTCCAAAGTCTTACGGTCAAAGAAAACGTCCTCGTGCCCTTTTATCTGTCCGAAAACAAAGACAAACAGGCGTCCGCTCTCGCCGAGTCCCGCGCGGATGAACTGCTGGAAAAGGTCGGGGTTTCGCACCTATCCGATAGCTACCCCAACGAACTGTCCGGGGGAGAACTGCGCCGAATGGCGATCGCCCGCGCCCTCTTGAATCGTCCCGAAGTCCTCTTCGCCGACGAGCCGACAGGAGACTTGGACGAAGAAAACACCGCCCTTATATTGCGCCTGTTCCGCGAGATCGCCGATCAAGGCACCGCCGTCGTCATGGTCACGCATGACCGCGATTCTCTCTCCTATGCCGATAAAATATACTCTATGTCTTCCGGCGTCCTCACCGTCGAATCGATCTCCGAAATATAAAAACCGTCGGGTCAAAACTGCACTTCCGTTAGGGATTTTTCGATAAGGCGGTTCTTGTAAAAGGTCAAGGTGTTCGTTTCAGCAAACACCTTACCTCTTTTTTCGACCTTTTTATTAGTATTTGTTTGGCTATCTGCTATTTTAAGGAAGCATGATAAGAAAATAGCTAAAATCAGCTATTTCGTATGGCGGCGCCGTCGGCGCGCCGAACAATCGGGAAACCCGGTTTTAATCTTCTTTTTTATCCCAATTTTCAATGACGCGCTCGACCTCGGCGATCAGTTGCTCTTTGTTCGGCATATACAACACATATTTGGACGCGAAGATATTGTTTGAAAGCCCGCCAAGAGCGTATTGAACGTCAAAGTTGCCTTTATCGGTGCAAAGAATAATGCCGATCGGCGGATTGTCGCCTTCGTCGTTGATCTCGTTAGCATAATAATTGAGATACATATTGAGTTGTCCGACGGCTTCCGGCATGAGTTTTGTGTTCTTCAATTCGATCAGCACGTAGGATTTCAGTATCTTATTGTAAAACACCATATCGACGTAATAATGGTGGTTGTTGAACGTTACCCTTTGTTGCGTGCCGACAAACATAAATCCGCGACCGAGTTCAAGCAAAAACTTTTCGATCTGCGCGACGAGTGCGGCTTCCAAATCACTTTCAAAGAAAGGTTTATCCTCAGGAAGTCCTAAAAACTCAAAGACGTAAGGATCTCGGATGATGTCTTCCAGCTTAGCAATTTCATTGCCGTTCATCGCAAGGGCAAGCACTTTTTCTTTGTTTGCGTCGCCGTTTGACAGGAGAAGTCTTTCAAATAAAGAACTGTCGATCTGCCGTTTCAGTTCCCGCACCGACCAACGCGCGTTCAGGCATTCTTTCTCGTAAAAACGGCGTTTTTGTTCGTCCGAAATGAGCAAAAGTTCGCAATAATGCGTCCAACTCAATTTGCCAGTCACTGACTGGCATTTTGGATAGGCGAGATAAAACTGCCTCATATTCTGCAAATTGGAACGGGAAAAACCTTTGCCGTATTCTTCGGTCAAGACCTTAGAAAGCGTCTTTAACGTCTGTTTGCCGTACTCGGCGCGGCTCTCGTGCTGTTGTTCGTCTTCCACGATGATCTTACCGATTTGCCAATAGGTCATAATGAGCGTCGAATTGACTTCCGCCGCCACCTTTTGCCGCGCGCTTTCCAATAAAGATTTGATTTGCTCAATTATTTTGTTGTCGATAATCTCGTTCATAATTCTACTCCACTTAATCGTTTTTTGTTCAAATATCCAGATTCTTCATCACAGTGCAACAATCCGTTTATTCCAATTTTTCTTTATGCCCATCGGCAAAGGGGTAGATAATTGTTTTCATAGAATAGGTGTTATTGCTCTAAATATTTTTTTAATTCTGTGCTCTTATTTTGATTGCCCAGCAGAACAATTAATTCTTTTCCGACTCTTGTCTTATTTGTATTCTTATACTTTTCTATAATTGCTTTTATTACATTATTAATCGAACTTCATACAAGTATTATCTTGTAAATAGTTCAAACAGTTTTGATCTATTAAAGAATAATTGTTTTTAATAAATTGTGCAATAAATGGAGCAATTAAATATTGTGAACCCTCAGGCGGCATTTCGCCTACTTCTAAAAAATCCACATAATCGCTTGACATAATAAGACATGGGCAACATATGGAAAGAAGAATAAAAAAGGTTATTGTAATATATTTTACATCTCCTATCAACTGCTTTACTTGCTCCAAGTATTTACTTGTATCAACTATCGCAGTATTGTCATTGTAAAAACCTTGTCCATTGCTATGAACAAAATCATTTAATCTACTACCTATTTTTTTAAAGGAATTTTCTAAATTATATTTTTTTACCACATCTGAAAGAATCGTTGAATTCCCAATGGATTTTAAAACTTTACTTATGTCAAGATCTTTTAGTTTATTTTGTACCCACGATTCAATGTTTGATTCTGCGTCTTTTATTTCTTTCTGCATGCTTTTTGTGTCATAAACTAAAATATATAAATAAAAAAACAAATCATCCGTAAATTTTCTTGCTAATGTATTGGCATCTGCAATACAACCGACATAACAACACGCAATTACATTGCTGATAGTAAACTCAATAGATATCAAAATCTTTTGTAGTGAAAACAAATGATTATTAAATTTTAAATAATTTCTTCCATCAGATAAGAACGCAAAATCACTAATAAGTATCTCAATATTTTTTAATTCACTTATCAATGTTTTATATTTATCATTTCCAACTAAAAATTTTTGAATATCGTTTCGTAAAGAATCATCATCAAAATTATACGTCTTTTTTTCATATTCTTTAGTATCAGCCATTATTTTTACTCCATAGGTTTGATCATTGACTCGATGAAGGCGATTTCGGATTCGTCGAGATTGTATTTTGCGTAAAGTTGCTTGTCGATTTCGGGGACGGACTTCGACCAATCAATATCTGATTCAGCGGTGAAATTTTGCATTGGTACAAAAACAAATTTGTCCTTTGTTAAATGAATAGAAGATACAGCCTGCAAAATCATAAAACGAGCAAACTTAGTTGATAAATAGCGAGAGCAATTGTTGGCAGAATTCATATCATCAAACACTGAAACCACCAAGTATGAAAATGTACATACCTGTTTGGGCCTTAATACTTTTAATGACGACAGCAATTTATACATGCCATTCTTATCAGGTTCTGCTGCGTGCTCAGAAATTACTTGACTAACAATGACCTTGTATTTGTTTGCCATTTCAATATCAGTTATGGTATCTTTTGAAACAAATCCAAATCCATTGCTTGATAATAATTCATAGTCGTCATTCGTCAGTTTTTCTTCCGTACCTCTGCTTTTAGAAGGGAAATTGAAAACATTAATCGAAGACACTTTAGATGAAATAAATTCTGTCGTTGAAGTTTCGATTTTTTCCAAAATATCAAGCGCAGTATTGTCTCTAATGACAAACTGATACTTTGACAAGTTCCGTTCTTTTTCATAGGCCGTTCCAGCTCTTCTTGTTATGAATCTACAATTTCCGTTATGATTCTTGTCCCAGAGGAAAATGCAGATACCACCAGTGCTAAAATCCGGGAAACAGTCTTTACCGTTCGCAAACGATATAATATCAGAAATTCGCTTATCCAAAATCATATCGGCACGAAAAGCATCGAGTCCCATTCCACCGGCAAACCAACGCGATGGAATAATAATTGTTATATAGCGAGGTTCCATTGCTTTTGCAATGTTGACAATCTTGTCATAGACAGGTGTCCCTTGGGCAGACTGGTCTGTAGTACTTTCGTGATACGGCGGGTTGCCAACTACTGCGTCGAATTTAATCATATCTGTTTCTCCTTGTTCGGGATCGTCTGTCAATTTAACCTCATTAAACGGTTTGTTTTGTGTTAAAATTTTCGTGATTATATCGTAGTCGATTTTGTCATCCTTTTTCACTTCAAGCAAATCCGTTGCGACAAACTTGCTTGCGATATTCGACACGTTCAGCCCGAGCATTTCATAAAGTTTTCTTGTAAGCTCATAGCAAACAGATGATTTCGGGATAGTGAATATCATATTTTTGATGATCGTTTTATCTATTCCGAGAGTCGTCAATTTTTTGCAAAGCGCAACGGCGTATTCGCCAGACGTGCCGGCAATATCCAAAATTCTGCCGTGTCTTTCTGCCACTTCTCTCATAAAGTCATCGGGAAACAGATTCACCATATCATCGCAGATATTCGACGGGGTAATGACGATAGCGTCGCCGAGCTTCCCGAACTTTTTAACGGCAACTTTCGCCTTATCTTCGGGCGACATATCCGACTGCGACAAATCGTTCAAATCTTGAATTCTATAATCCAAGTCGCTCAACTTAAACTTGTCCATCTTTTGCTGAATCAGAGTCAGCACCTGTTTATTCAGCCCGAGATTTTTTGCGATTCGGCGATTATCTTCCGTTTCGTATTTATCAATAATGTCAGAAACGGAAATCACTCTGTCCTTTGTTATGAAAGCAAACAACAGGATACGGACGTAATAGCTTTGAATCTTTTTAGTCAAGCTTATTTCTTGTTTGCGCTGTTCATCTGCTGTCGTCGGCTCGGGGTGCCCGTTTTCAGCAGAGTTCGCTCCCATTTCGTCATCGTTATCGGGCGTTTCTCCGTCGGGGAAATCAAGATTTCCGCTTTCGTCGTCATCACCGCCGCTACTTTCGTGCGCATGTACGGACAAACCCGATTTGGAGCCGATTTCGTTTTCTTGTTCGATAACGGATCGGAAAAAGTCGTCTTCCAACAAACTCAAATCAACAGGCGTTTCAAGGGCTTCATCCTTAATGCCTTTATCCTTTTGATAATTACTGACCGCCGTCAAAATATCCGCCGCTTTTACCTCAACAATTTTGTTCGCATTAATCGTGACGATAGGAGAAATGTATAGTTCTTTTTTAATACGGCTTTCCAATTCGGAATTACCGCCCGTCTCCACGTTGGCGTTGTAGATTTTGGATTTGGTTTCTTGCATGACAAACATTCTGTTCGGCATAAAATCGACGAGCAGAGTTTGCGGTTTCATATTATATTTGATGGTATCGCCGCTATCGTCAACATAAGTTTTAATATATTGGTTTTGCAAACGGAACACGGCTTGATCGTATTCCTGCGGAGAAGCCGTATCTTTCAAATATAACATCGTATCCCATTCGGGAACCGTGCTGCCCGTAAGCATACGGTTGACGGTAAGCGTTAGCGTTTTTTCTCCGTTTGCTTCCGCGTTTCGGACGGCGGCTTTTATTGCATTGGAATCTCTATATGCGTTCGGATTATCCACACCGGAAATATTGATGATTTTATAACCGTTCAGATTGCGGAACTTATCGGCATTGTCTTTGATAAGCGTTTCCAAAGCGTCGCAAGAGGCACAATACGGCAAGACAATGACAATATGGCGGCACATCTTGCCGTCCTTGATTTTGTCATAATCCAAAAAGCCCAAAAGATTATCATCGCTCTTGCTACCGTCGATTACTTCTAATAGATCAAGAATTTCTTGCTCGTATTTGAACTTTTTATGTAAACCGCTATCCACTTTTTTAATGGATTGGGGCTTGAAAAGCGCAGAGAAAGCATAGGTAGTGCCTAACTTTTCCAATTCTTCAAGCCGCCTGCGAGAAGACTCGTTTGGATGAAAAGCAAAACGGACCATTTGAGGAAATCCATAGTATGGGTTATCCCATTCTTTATATTTATCGTCCAAAACGTGCGCTTTGTCCCACGCTTTCTGATCGTCAACAATATCCGTGAACTGATAAAAGGCAATAATATCTTCTTTTTTGAATTCGCTACCCATCAAAATACGGTAAGGCGTACCGGAAAGGTGGATCGTCGTATCCGCGGACAGTGTTTTAACTATAGTGTCCGCATCCTCCACGTCCACAAAGTCATCTTCATCTTTCTTGTTTTTTACATCCTTTTCGTATCCCGAAGTTTTCAGGACGGCACCGTATTTTTCGGCTCGTGCGCCGAAATGCGTTTCATCAACAAGCAAAAGGTCGATTGATTGACCAAAGACCTCTTGGTGCTTGTCTTTGATCATGTCGCCTTGTAAATCCTGAAGGGTCAAAAAGACCGCGACTTTTCTTCCTGCTGCTAATCTTTCAGTAATAACATGCTTGTTTTTGCTTAAATCAAACTCATTATATTTGTCATTACTCGTTATAAAATCATAGTCAACGAATTTAACATGGCTACGAACCGTTTTCTTCCATTCTTCTCTTACATCCGCTTTTGCTGAAACTATAACAACAATTTTTGCCTTCATTTCTACAGCACAACACATAGATGTAAAGGATTTGCCAAAACGCATAACCGCATACATCAAAAGATTTTTGTGTCCATTTTTTATCGCAGTTTTGAAGGCATTTATCGTTTTATCTTGATTAGGACGCGGATTATAGGTTTCCGTTCGCTCATAATCGCGAATTTCGGTTAAACGATTTTCAGCATTATAAAATTGGTATTTATAGGTGCTATTTGCATAGTCCTTTTTTATATCGGTAACGGCTTCCTTAACATCGTCTGCGCTTGCTTCTTTGAAAAACTCTCTCGAATAATAAACCCCTGTCGGTAAGTCAGTCGGCAAAAGCCTTTCTCTGTGTTTGTCTGTTTCCAAAAATTGATGTATGGCAAAATCGCGGAAATAAACATCGTCGTTTACTTTCGCAGTGCCTTCAAATTGTTTAATCAATTCGGGAAAGTGTTCGCGCCATTCTTTCAAACGAACCGATACAGGGCGGTAAGTATCGCCGACCTTCAAATAGTTCGGAATCGTATTTGTTGTAAAAGCATAGATATGCGGCTCGACTCTTCCGATTATGATTTCATCTAAAAGTGTTTTATCTACCATAAATCATCCTTTTTTCAGTAAAGACATAAACTTTACTTTCTTTGAGGCATCCCAGTCCATCACATAGCAATAAATTCCGTTATGTTTGTTAGGGTTATTCGTTTTACATCCTTCGCAAACCTCTTCGTGAACTTCTTCGCCAAAGAGAGTGTAATCAATTCTTTTTTCGTTATGGCAACTTTCAGGAATAACGAATTTCAGTCCATCCATTTGCCATATATTCCACGAAAGTATCTCGGCGATTTCTCGCAGATATTCTCTTATCGGATACACGCCGAATTTATCCTCGTAATAGTCGCAGAGGGTAAAAAGCAGGTTTTCACGAGCGAGAAGGACATTATCTCCCTGCCAGTCGTAACCGTAGATGCTCTTGTATGCTTCTTTTGCCCACGCATACCAATCTTGCTCGACGTCGGTGTTTTCTGAAACGATACGGAGTTTTCTGTCTAACAGACCGATACGATTTTTAACGGGTATCACTTCGCCGGTCACGGTATCGTAGCGACTGGCAAGATAGGGTGCTTCGCCACAAGTAATTTCCAGTCGTTGCGCCTTAACATAGTCCTGCCACGTTTTGCCGTCGGGGAAGGTCACTTTCTCTTGATTTGTCGTCCAGCCTTTTTCCGTTTCGGTGTTGAAAATGTTTTCGCGCCCGAACCAAGCGTTATCGACGAGATTGTTTTGTTTGTTGCATATCCACGAAGGGGTAAAAACTTCCGCTTTATCGCGGACACGGGAAAGTTGCTCTTGCTTCGTCTTCTCTGTGCGCGGTTTTATGAGATTGCCGTTCGCGCCGGTGACTGAATAAGTGGTTATATAATCATTGCTTTTATACCCAAATCCATTTTGAGCATAGTTATCCGTAGCCCAAATGATATTCTTGCCGGAAGAATTATCTTTGAGCAGAATAGAAAGCAGAGATGAGTCCATCTCCAGTATCTTATTCTCTTTTACGTCAACCCTAATTTCTTTTGCCATTGAGGTTACCTTCTCATTAAGTATGCGAGTAGGTCGCAAGCTTCTTTCATGTCTTTTGCTTTTGAATACGCATCAATAGAATTGATCCATGCCGTCTTTTGCTGATAGGATAGACTTATGTCATTCCATATTATTTGCTTAATGGCTTCCGTTTGGGCTTTTTCTAATCCTTTATGGATAATATAGTCATATAAATTCATTTGGTAAAATTCCTTATACGTATTATTCTTCTTCCGTCTCAACGATTTCCATAATATCGGAAATATCGCATTGCAAGACTTTACAGATTTTAACAAGAATCTCGGTATTGACGTTCTCGTTACGCCCGAGCTTAGCAAGGGCCGTCGTCGTAATTCCCGTTGCTTCTCGCAAATCCTTCTTTTTCATATCCTTATCAATCAATAATTTCCATAGTTTTTTATAACTGACAGCCATATTGACACCTTCCCGATTAGAATTGTATACATTATACCATATAGTTGCGTCTATTTCAATATTAAATCCAATTTTTAGACTGAAAAATCCAAATTCTTTTCAAAACAAAAAGGACTTGGAATCTTTCCAAATCCTTATTTGATGACCGCTTGAAAGTGCAATTATCATTTAGTTTTATTTTTTTCGTAAAATCTCTAACGGAAAAGCGCTAACCCGACGGTTCTTTGTCTTTTTTCCACAAATATCAGCCTTCGGCTCTTAATAGGATCTCCCGAATGCGGAGATAGTTCTCGTTGCAGATCTCGCAGTCTCTCAGCGCGCGGTGCGATCCGGTACAGTCCAGTCCGAAGTACTCGGCGATAGCGGTCTGCTTGTGGCTGGAAAGCGTCGGCAGAGCCTTTCGGGACAGACGAAGCACGTCTACAAAATCGTTCCTGAAATACCACGCCTTGCGTCGGAGAAAATTGTCGTACAAAAAGTTGACGTCGAAAGACACATTGTGCCCGATGATGAGATCGCGGCCCAAAAAGTCGTAAAAGTCGTCGAGTACGTCGTCGATCTTTGGCGCGTCCGATAACATCCTGTTGGTGATGCCGGTCAGGTTGGTGATAAACCAATCCACCGGATAGTCCGGTCTGACCAAAGTGGAAAAGGTCGCTATGGGTACCCGATCGCGGCACTTCAGGGCGGATATTTCAATGATTTCGGCGACGGATGGGCTCAGTCCGCTCGTCTCTATATCCACCACCGTATAGTCTTCCGGCAATAGGTACAGGCTCTTTCCGCGATATTCTCTATCGATCTTCATCTCGCCTCTTTCTCGCCTTCGATTCGACGCAAGAGTAGCTCGCTTCGATAAAGGCAAAGACTTTTTCTTTGGGGACGCTCCCGTCCAGCAGAATACTCACCCAGTGGGTGTGGCTCATATGGTACGCCGGCAAAAACCCCGGTTCGGTCGGGATCCCGCCGCGCATTTCGGGCAACAACTTCACGTTGAGGACATCGACGCTCCCTTCTCCGTCCAAACGGAGTCTGGCGTAGGGGACGTCCATCACGATGCCGAACCACTTCTTTGACATAGGATGACGCAACACACCGTAGCCTGGGGCGTCCGCCCACAAGTACTCCGGCTCCACGCCGTACTCTTCGGCGACGAAAGCGTATACGTCCGATCGGACGGCGCCGCGCATTTTCACGTCGCCCTCTTATAGCAGAGCGATCAACCCGATCGTGTCGTAATAGACGGACCCGCCGAGAAGAGCCACGCCGCTGACGATACTAAGAACGACGGAAATGATGCTCGTGACCACGCTGACGATAAAGCCGATCAGAGCCCCTTTCCCCGCCATTTTTGCCGAAAGAGGTTTGCTGTCCTTCCAGACAAGGAACAGGATCAACCCGATGATCGGAAAGAAAAATCCCAATACGCCCCATCCGGCGCTGCCGGAATCATACGAAGAGGCGTTCCCGCCGTTTTGATAGCCGCCGTTTTGGTTGTTTCCGTTGCCGTCTTGGTTGTAGCCGAAGAGATCTTCGACGGGTTCGCCGCAGTTGGGACAATATTTGTCCGTTTGCGACAGTTGTCTACCGCACTTTCTGCAATACATATTTGCCTCCTGTTATACCGCTAAAGCGGTGCTTATTGTCGTTATTACGTCCGTCGGCGTGGCAAAAATCAGCCCGAAGACGGTCCCGAAGATCGCAAGGGTCACCAACACCGCGACGATCGAACCTACCGCGCCCACGATCACGTTGACCAAAGCGCCGATCCCCGCCGCCTTGGAGGAGAGAGGTTTTTCCTCCCGCCACACCAAAAACAGGATCAACCCCACTATCGGGAAGAAGAACCCGAGGATCCCCCAGCCCACGCTGCCGGAATCGGTCCCGCTCGACCGGTTCGTCTGTCTTAGGGGAGCGTTCTCGGAGCCGCAATAGGGACAAAAACGATCGTTCCCCATTTGTTTGCCGCAGTTTTTACAGTACATTATCCCTCCTGAAAGCAAGTCTTTTCGATGAAGTCCTTGAAGAACTGCATGCCCTTCGTCGCGCTCTTGATATTGACGCGCTCGTCGATGGCGTGAATGAGCTTCTGATCGTCGGTCGTCATCTCGATGGGACCGAATCGGTAGATGTTGTCGCAGAGTTTGGTATAGTGCTTGGCGTCGGTCGCCGCAATAAAGGGATACGGCGTGACGGCGATGTCCCCGTAGGTCTCGCGGATGGTCTCCTCCAGCACGCGGAAGGCGTCGCTGTCCATATTGCTGACCGGGGTCGGATCATAGCCGGGATTGAGCTCGGTGACGGAGATCTTTTTCCCAACGGCTTTTTGAATGTACTTTTTCACCTGCTCCTGCGTCTGCCCGATGTTGATGCGGACATTGACGACCGCGCTCGCGCTAGCGGGGATCACGTTGGGGGCGTCGGATCCGCACAACTGCGTAAACCCGAACGTCGTCCGAAGAGCCGCGTTGAGGAGCGGGCTGACCTTGGGTAAAACCGCCCGCAAAAGCGGCGCGAGGACGTCGCCGTTGGCGAAAAGGATCTTGTAAGAGAACTTCATATACGGCGCCACGTTTTTGAACATACGCTTGATCGGCGGAGTCAACTTCGTCCGCATCGGCAGATGGGACAAATCGTACACCGCCTGCGCGACCGTCGTGACCGAACTCGCCTTCCTCGGATTGCTGGCGTGTCCGCCGTCCATTGTGGAAGACAGGACGTAATCGACGTACCCCTTTTCGCACACGCCGATGATGGCTATTGGCTTCTCGCTCCCGAGGATAGCCCCGTCCATGACCGAACCGCCCTCGTCAATGAGATACTCGAACCGTACGCCCTTATCTAAGAGATAGGCGGCGATGTTCTTCGCGCCGTCCTTCCCGGTGATCTCCTCGTCGTGCCCGAAGCAGCAATAGATCCCGCGCACGGGGGTCTTGCCTTCGGCAAGCAGACGATCCAACGCGGATAAGAGTGCGATCTTGTGCCACTTCATATCCAGGCTCCCTCTGCCCCAGACGTACCCGTCCTTGATCTCCCCCGCAAAGGGCTCGACGCTCCAGCCTTCCGGCGGAGCGGGCACCACGTCTTGGTGAGACAAAAAGCACGCCGGCAAAAGGCTCTTGTCGCTGCCGTCTATTTTCAGGACGAGCGAGTAGCCGTTTATGATCGTCTTTTCCGCGTGAGCAAAGACGTTGGGGAAAGTCTTTTCCAAATACTCGTGATACTGCAAAAAGGGCGTGTAGTCGGTGTTGTCTCCCTGCACCGTCACGGTGGGGATTCGGACCGCGCCGGAGAGCCTTGCAGCAAACTCCTCTTCATCGAACTCGATCTCCTCCCGCTGTACGATCACTCGCTTTTTGGGCTTGGTTAAAGCCGCCCGCAACAACAAAAACGCCACGAACAACACCACCGCCCCTGCGATACTGACTCCCACGATTCCGCCGATAGACATTTACTTACTCCCTTGCGCGCGCACGCGCGTTCTTTTTCTTCAATAATACTATCAAAAGACCCTGTTTGTCAACTTGACTCGCCTATCCGAGGCGTAAATGCTTCGGCAATTTTTGTGCATAACTCACCGCGATTGTGGATAACTGCCGAAAATTTTGTGGAAAACTTTCAAAAACGCCCTTCTCTTCCCGCCCCTCGGGACCCAAAAGTCCTCGTTATGGTGCGCCTTCGGCAATAGTACGAATGGTAAATAGATCGAACAAAAATAAAAAGGCAGAGCGCGGGCTACTTTTCTTCCTCTTCCGTCGGTTGACGGTGGTAGCGGACGACGATATCCGTGTCGGCAAAGGGCGTCTTTTCCGCCTCGTAGAAGTAATACGGCAGTACGATCTCGGTCACCGCCGTCCCCTCCAGGCTGTCGGCGTAGATGACGTACAGGTCGCTGTCTTGTCCGAAGGTGATCGAGGACAAGTCCTTATCGTTCAAAAACGCTCTGTGCGCCACGGTATGGACGCTGTCGGGCACGGCGACTTCGGTCAAGGCGCAACCGGCGAAACAGTCCTCGTTGATGACGGTCAAAGCGTCCGGCAGGACGATGGAAGCGAGGGAGGAACAGCCGGAAAAGACCGCCGTCCCGAAGGTCTCCACGCCCATCGGCAAACGCACCGCCGTTAGACGGACGCAGTCGGCAAACATAGAATCGTTGAGGAAAGTCAGTCGGGAGCCGTCGGCAAAAACGGCTTCGGTCAGTGAAGCGCAACCGAAAAAGGCGTAATAGTTGTTGCCGACGTAGGTCTCGGGGATGACGACGGACTCGATATCCTCGCCGGCAAAGGCGCGATCCACGAATCCTTTTACGATCACGTTGTCCTTGCCGACCGGCAAGACCAGTCTGCCGGAATAGTCCGCGTCGGACTTTCCTTTTATCAGATAGTAAGGATATCCCTCGTCGTCGGACTGCCGATACTCGTAATCATAGCGATCCACCACGTCGGTCGGACTCGCCGGATACCACTTGGCGTACAGGTCGAAGTCGGCGGTCAACGTCTTGTGCGAAGAGAGAGTCCAGTCGAATCTTTCCGTAAAAAGAGCGTCGTACCACCCCCCGAAGACGCATCCGGGCTTTTGCGGATAGACGGCGGGCGGCAGCACGGTAGAGGCGTAGGTCCCCACGATAGGCTCCGTCTCCGTCCCGCCCTCGTTGTGGAAAGTGATAGAATAGGTCTTCAGTCCCGTCGATCGA
Source organism: Clostridia bacterium (assembly GCA_017476265.1). GTDB lineage: Bacteria > Bacillota > Clostridia > Christensenellales > DTU072 > CAG-1782. Next base: position 11,880 of record JAFVAC010000052.1, on the reverse strand, counting down.
TACACTCTTTTCAGATAGACGTCCCGATCGACCTCGATCCCGGTCAGATCCGCCGGAGTAAGTTCTTTATCCGAGTTTAGGCTGCCGAATACGATTTTTTTGGATACCAATTCCCACTTGTACCCGTCGGACAGTCCCGGCTCCGGATAGAGCGCAAGATCTTCAAAACGCACCTCCGTCAAAAAGGCTTTCACTTCCTCGTAGTCCACGCTTTCTCCATATTCCAAGCGGTAGATCTTGACCGCTTTTTGTCCGACGTGCAACGTCACAACGGGCGGAATCTTCTCCGCCACGATCACGAACTGCTTATTCTTCGTGCGGATCCTCTCCCCGTCGGCATAGCTCAAAGCGACGTTGACGGTGTACGTCTTGCCCTTCTCGACGTCGATGACGCGGTTGTTGCGGACGGAGACCTGTTTGTTCTGTTCGTCCACGACAGTCACGAACAGTTCCAGCCCCGGGTGCGCCGACAAAAAGGACTCGTAGTGCGCCACGGCATAGCGTAGCGTGTACTCTCCCTCCGGCACGTCGGACGCGTCGGACGCGATGATCGTCAAGTCGTCGAAAGTCGTCTCTCCGCAACCGAAGAGCGTAAGCGCACAGAGGACCAGAATCACCGCGAGAAAATACTTTTTCATACAACTATTGTACAATATCGGGGCAGAAAAGTAAATACGATTGTCCTTACAAATTTATACAACGGAAAAAAAGTAGACGCGTCCGCGCGCGTTATGTTATACTGATGGAGTGATCAAAATAAGTGTACAATAAAGGCTCTATTATGAAAAAATACGTTTATCCGGCAATTTTTATCGAAGACGAAGAGGGCGTCGCGGTCTCCTTCCCCGATATAATAGGCGGCGTCACCGACGGCAAGGACTTCGACGAAGCGATGTATATGGCAAAAGATCTCTTGCGACTCATGCTCACGCACGTGCCCGGACAATGCGGGACGCCCGCGACCCCGGAGGAGATGAAAAAACTCTTTCCGCACGACAAGATCGTAGAAGTGGAGGTGACGATATGACGCGCAGAGTCATCGGCTGGTCATGGTACGACGGGGACGACTTTATCGGACTGCCCGATAAGGACTTCACCGACGAAGTGTGGGACGCGGTTCTTGCCGACGTCAAGTCGCACGGCTATCTCTTCACCGGAGAGGACCAACAGGAGCGAGAAAACTGTTGCCCTGTCCTTGACGACTATCGCATGGCGCGTTTTTCCCGCAGAGGATTTGCGCACATCATGGCGGAAGCGCACGGAAAGACGGGAGACTACGACTACGCCTTATATACGGAATCGTGCTTCATCGAAGAGAGTGAAAAGGTTTTTCCCGACGGAAAGCCGTACCCCGATCCTCGCGTAAAGAGCCTCGGTGCGGTCGCCCGTTCCTTTGATTTGCCGCTCGAAAAGACCCTTTTTTCTCGCTTTATCGACCTATATTGTACCAAAGAGGACTTCGACGGAGAGATCGTCTACCTCAATAAGGACGAACCCGTCCCGCGCTACCTCTACCCCGTCCGACAGGCGGACGACGATCCCAGATTCTGGCGTGGAGATTATATCCGATTCTTCGACGAAGATGGGGTCGAGTTCCCTATCATTCTGCGCATTCACAGCGTCTTTTCCTTCTCGACCTACGAAGAGTTCGACGCCTTTTTCAAAAAATGGAAAGACGCCTTCGACTGCGACTTTCTCTTCGACCCGGACTTCATCAAACGGACCTTCCCCGACGGCAATATCCTCCTTCTTTCCATCGGCTGATCGCATTTGCGCTTATATAAAAAAGGACCCTTCCGGTCCTTTCTTTGTAAATCGGTCGCGTCGCTTTTCAGTCGAATAAAAACTGCTTGTTCTTTCGGTACAGGGTCTTGACTTTTTGCAGGGTCTCGTCGTCCATATGGACGTCCGTAACCTCGCCGTCGAATGTCAGGACGCACCACTGCTCCGGGGCGTTCAGATTCGTTACGGCGACGCGATCCCGTCGGACGGTATAGGCATAGCCCGCTACGATGAGATCCGCTTCGTCGGCGATCTTTTCAATCTCTTGTTCGGTCATATATCCTCCTTTTTTACCTACACGTTTTCAACCCGTCCGACGTAGAGCGGGATCCCGCTCCGATCGTAAATAACGTATGCAAACGGGGAGTCGAGTTTTATCTCTATGGTCTCGCGTTTCGCGCCCGGACCGACGGATGACGCCTTCTCCCCTTGCGCCATAATATAGGACTTGACGATCGTCCCGTCTTCGGAAAACGAGACCTTGCTCTTGGACTTGATAAAGGACAGATAGATCGATTCGGCGGGAGTCAAATCGGTGTACATCTTGTCGAACGCGTGGGACGACGAACGATACATCTCCGTCTGTCCGAGAGACTTTAAGGCGTTGTCGAAAGTATAGGAACACTCGGCGGAGAACTTGGGCACCGACAGATCGACGATCAAACCGTTCTCACCCAAAATTTCCTTGCCGGGATCGTCAAAAAATAGGCTCTTTCCGTCGAGCAAAGCAAAGATATCTTCGGTCTTTTCCTTGGGGGTGAAGTACTTGACCGACATCCCGTTGGCGTAATAGTCGTAGCAGGAGACGTACGAGCCGTAGTCATAGACCCTGCCGTGGTAGGTGTGGCGCATAAAACTCGCCTTTTTTCGGACCTCGCCGAAAAAGGTATCTTCATACGTCTTGTCCGTCAAAAAAGAGTGCGCCCAACCGTTGTCGAAAAACATCGTGGAAAAGAACACGAAAGAAGTGTCCGACGTCAAGTCGAGGTCCTCCTCTTTCAAAAAGCCCTCTTCCCGGAGTCGTTCGTTGACCCAGGCGACCATCTTGTCTACGCCGGACGCGCTTTGGAAGTTCATCTGATACGCGTCCACATAGCGATCGGTCAATTCTTGCAAATATTCCGTGCTGACGGCATTGTCTTTGGAGAAAAAGGCGCCGTTATACCGACGGAGCGTACCGAACTCATTGGAAAAATAGTCGTTCTTGTACGCGTTGATGAAGTCGGTCTTCGCCTCCTCGCAAGATACCCCGATGAGATCGGTCAAGGCGTCCCGGACGGACTCGTTTTCGCTCGCAAGAAGCAAAAGATGCAATATTTCGTACACGCCGATGGGAGAAAAGGCGAAGTTCATCCCGACGTCCCCTTGCGCTATGCAGGCGGCGTACAGGCGATCGGAAAAGGTCTTGATCGCGTCGACGTACTTTTCCGTGACCGCACGAACTTCGTAAGGAAGATCGTAGTCGATCTCGTTGAGCGAAAGAAAGTCGGCGGCGGCTATTTTGTGCAGTTCGTCTGCGGAATATTCCTTCTTATACCACTGCACGCTTCTGACCTCTTCCATTCCGGCGTGGTCCTCGGTCGCGCATCCCGCAACGCCGAAGATCAGCCCGAACAATAACAGAGCCACCAAAGTGACGGCGAAAAACTTTTTCATAACGCCCTCCTTTTTGCCCTTCGTCTAAAAGACGATATTACACTTCATTTCAAAGATGTCGTCTATCATGCGATGGACGAGTTTTGCTTCCTTGGTGTCGGCGAGGCGATAGTGGATCTCCTTGCCGATGCGCTTTTTGACGATGAGTCCGGCTTGGGAGAGGATCTTGAGATGATGGGAGACCGCGGGCGAACTCATCTCGACCGCTTCGGCGATGTTGTTGACGCACTCCTCGCTGTGGCACAGGAGCCAAAGGATCCTTATCCGGGTCCCGTCGCAGAGTTTGGAAAAGATCTCCGCCACCTCCGTGCCGCGTTCGGCGTCGGGGACGTGCTCCAGCATATCCAGATGTCCGTGATCGTGAAAGTGTCTCTCCATTTTTCTCCTCCGAAGTCTTTTCAAAAAAATTATAGTCCCTTTTCCGAAGTTTTGTCAACCTCCTCTTAAGAAACTGCGGTCTCGCCGAAAAATGCGCGGTCAGACGTGGAAGAACCGCTTCAGTTCGTCCACGAGGTGATTTCGTCCGACAATAAGGGTCACCACGATGACCACGCCCGAAAATGCGCTCGCGGCGATAGCGGGCCACTTGACGCTGACGTCCGCGACATAGGCGGTGACGACGGGAATAACGCCGAAAATACACAGGATCAAAAGACTGATCATCTTTTTGCGCGCCTCTTTGAAGTTGAGGAGGGCGTAGATCCCGATCAAAAGTTCGCTCAAAAAATAGGTGATCGGCAACCAGGTAATCAATATCCAGTTGTTTTGTCCCGGTCCGCTGTACAGACGCCACAACAATAAAATCACCACCGTATTGACAATCGCCTGACCGAAAATCCGCGCATGGAAGTTACTTTGAGCGATCACCGTGTAGCGTATGCAATAATAGATATACCCCGCTACGACCATATAGATCATACTCCAAAGTTGCTTCGGATTGGTATAGATGTTAATGAGGATCAACATACAAGTCGTGACCACGAAGAACACGAAATATGCCTGCGCAATGACGTCGGTACGACGCTTTTTGATCGTCCCCTTTTTGAAGGCGACTTCCTCGGTGAGGTGGGCGGGCGGGATGTATCGGTCGGTCGGCACCGGCGTATAGGACAACTCCCCTTTGCAGAGCGGACACCTCTCCGCTCGACACCCGATCTTGACGCCGCAAGCTCTACAATACATCGTTGTCCTCCCGAAAGTTGCTGATTACCTCCACCTCTCCGACCTCTTTGGATAGCGTGGAAAAGAACTCTTTCTCGATATCGGTATCGATGATCTTGCGCGTAAAACTGATCGCCGTCTTATTGTTGTAACTGACTATCGCCAAATTGACGGGCGTCCTCTCCGACACATTCAGATTGAACAGAAAGTGGTCTATTCGGTCCCCTGCATCGATTTTTACGGACCCCAAATTGCTGATTATCATCGTCTGTTTCGTCTTGGTAGAGAGGTCTCTTCCCACGCGGGAAAAGAAGGACTTGATAAAAAGCGGCGTGTACCGCAATAATTTAGACGAGTCCATAAGCGACGTAAAGGAGATCTTCAGTCGTAGTTCTTCCTCTCTCAGTTGCTCTTTTAGCGCGTTTTTGACAAACGAAACGAACTCTTCCAATCTCAGTCCGCAGTGTCTTGGGACGGAGCACTTGGCAAAATTGGTGAAATTGAGCATCGTCCCGGACGGGAACTTCTTTCGCAAGTTGACCGGGATGAATGCGACAAAGTCCTCTCTTTGCTTGCTCTCGCCGCGTGCCTTTGCGACGGACAAGAGAGCCAACGCCGCTAAGTACACCGTGATACTGCACTTGTACGATCTCGCCGCCGCTAAGAGTCGGTCGGTATCGACCAAACCTTGTATAAGACCGAACCCTTCGTAGGCAAACTGCTTTCCTCTCACCTGAAAGGCAAACCCCGACGCCATCTTCTTCAGTCCCTTTTTGAAAGAGGTCTTCGCGTAGTATCGACGGAAGGCGTCTTCGACTTCCTCCTTCTTTTCCGGCGTGGACAGAGTCTTGACGTCGCCGCGCGGAATGGGGTCGTTCTTTGCCTTAAAATAGTAGTAGAGGATGGTCTTCAAGAACTCCATCGCGCCGTTGCCGTCCGACAATCCGTGGAAAAAATCCAAAAAGATCCGCTTGCCGAAATAGGTCAAGCGGAACAAGAAGTATCTGTTTTGACGGAAGTTGAGGATCTTTAAGAGGACGCCGTCGTCCTCCTCGACAAGAGGCGTGCGGACGTTCTCGTCCAGATAGTGCCGGAAGAATCCGTGCTTGAGTTCTACCCGAAAGTACGGATAGCGCTCCAAAGCGGTATTCAACGCCACGCGCAAGAAGTTCGGATCGACTTCTTCGGCGAGTTTGACTCCCACCCGGTACAGGCTCTGCGTGTTTTGCGTGATGACCATCGGGTAGATCATGCCCGAATTGTCCAGTCGGTACCAGTTGTTTTTTTTCATGGACCTACCTGTTGAGATAGCGGTCGATGGAATCCGCCGCTCTCTTGCCCGCGCCCATCGCCATAATGACGGTAGCGGCTCCGCTGGTCGCGTCTCCGCCGGCATAGACCCCGTCCAGATTGGTCCCCAGGTCCTCGTCCACTACGATCCCGCCCCAGTCGGTGACGGCAAGCTCGGGCGTAGCGTTTTTTATCAAAGGATTCGGCGCGGTCCCGATGCTCACGATGACAGTGTCCGCTTCCAACACGAACTCGGAATCGGGCTTGACGAACGGACGACGACGCCCGCTTGCGTCCGCTTCTCCCAGTTGCATCTCCACGCAGCGGAGCCCGGCGACGTTATAATTCCCGTCGTCGAGGATCTCGGTCGGATCGGTCAGCAGGTGGAACTCCACCCCTTCCTCCTTTGCGTGCGCTACCTCCTCTCGTCTTGCGGGGAGTTCTTCCTCCGAGCGACGATAGACGACGTAGACCTTTTCCGCGCCCAGTCGCATTGCGCTGCGCGCCGCGTCCATCGCCACGTTCCCTCCGCCGATGACGGCGACCTTGTTGCCCCGCCAGATCGGAGTGTCCGCGTCCGGTTCGTACGCGCGCATAAGATTGATACGGGTCAAAAATTCATTCGCCGAAAAGACGCCGTTCAGTTCTTCGCCTTTGATGTGTAAGAACTTCGGTAAGCCCGCTCCGCTCCCGATAAAAATCGCCTTATATCCGTCCTCTTTCAGGTCTTCTATCGTCAAGGTCTTGCCGATGACGACGTTGGTCTCGATTTTTACGCCCAGGCGGGAAAGGTTCTCTATCTCCGCCGAAACAATGGATTTTGGCAGCCGAAACTCCGGTATTCCGTACGTCATGACGCCGCCGGCTTTGTGTAACGCCTCGAACACGGTGACTTCGTAGCCTTTTTTGGCGAGGTCCCCCGCACAAGTCAATCCGGCGCTTCCCGCGCCGACGATGGCGACTTTGACGCCGTTCTTTTCTATCTTGGGGACGGGTTTTTCCGGCTTGTTGAGATGATAGTCGGCGACGAATCTTTCCAGTCTGCCGATCGCCACCGGCTCGCCCTTGATCCCCCGGACGCACTTTGACTCGCACTGCGTCTCCTGCGGACAAACCCGCCCGCACACAGCGGGGAGAGAACTGGACGCATTAATGATCTCGTACGCCCCGTCGAAGTCGCGCGCGGCGACCTTGGCGATGAATGCGGGGATGTCGATCCGCACCGGGCAGCCGCCGGTACAAGGCTTGTTTTTGCAGTTGAGGCACCGCTTGGCTTCCTCCACGGCGGTCTCCTCGTCATAACCGAGTTCTACCGGCAAAAAGTCCCTTGCACGGATTTTCGGGTCACGAGTGGGCATAGGATGCTTTACTTTGGGATCGAACATCACCGCACCTCCTTTTTGAAAAGGTTACAGACCTTTTCGCGGTTCTCTTTTTCATGCGGGCGGAACTTCCCTCCGCTACGCATCGCCGAGTCGAAATCGACCTGGTGTCCGTCGAACTCCGGTCCGTCTACGCAAGCGAATTTCGTCTGTCCGCCTACAAGCAGTCGGCACCCGCCGCACATACCCGTGCCGTCCACCATGATGGGATTCATGCTGACGACGGTCTTGACGCCGAATTCTTTCGTCAACTTGCAGACGAATTTCATCATGATCACGGGTCCGATGGCGATGACTTCATCGTACTTTTCGCCGCTCTCGATGAGCGACCGCAACTCGTCGGTGACCAAGCCTTTTTTGCCATAACTCCCGTCGTCGGTTAGGACGGACAACTTGTCCGAGCAAGCGGCAAAATCCTCTTCCAAAATCACGAGGTCCTTGTTGCGGAAGCCGATGATAGAGTGGACTTCCGCCCCCAAAGCGTGGAGTTTTTTCGCGGTGGGGAGCGCAATGGCGCAACCGACTCCGCCGCCGATGACGGCGACCTTTTTCAGACCCGTCAGCTCGGACGGCTTGCCCAAAGGTCCGACGAAGTCGGCAATATACCCGCCCTCCGGGACGTGGTTGAGCTTTTCGGTGGTCCCGCCCACGACTTGGGCAATGACGGTCACCGTGCCCGCCGCACGGTCAAAGTCGGCTATCGTCAAAGGGATCCTCTCCCCCTTTTCATCGACGCGGAGGATGATAAACTGCCCCGCTTCCGCTTTGCGCGCGACCGCAGGCGCCTCGACGACGAAGCGCGTCACAGTCGGATTAAGTTCTTCTCTCTTAAGGATTTTGTACATATTGATCTCCCAAAAAGGTTTTCCGCTCGCTTAGTCTCTGCCCGAGAGCTTCTTTCTGAGGGTACGGAAAAACTTGTTTTCGCCGGTGCGTACCAGTCGGACGACGTTCTTGCCCGTGCGTACCGTCACGGTACTGCCGGAAGAGACTTCGCTTGCGGTGATTCCGTCAAGAGACAGGTGCGCCGCCGCCGCAGAGCCTGCGGTATTGAGCGTGATGACGTCGTTTTCGCCCACCACGATGGGACGGGCGGAAAGGCTGTGCGCGCAGATGGGGGTCATGACCAGCGTCTTTGCCGTCGGCACCACGACGGGTCCCCCCGCGGACAGATTGTATGCGGTGGATCCTGTGGGCGTCGCCACCATCAGCCCGTCGGCGCGCAGGGCGTCCACCTCGTGCCCGTTGATGCTCGCCGTGACGTGCAATAGGTGCGGAGAAGCGCCTCTGTCGAGTACGACCTCGTTGACGCCGAGGTACTTTTTGCCGTCGATCTCCGCTTCGAGCGTTATGCGCTCTTCCACCGTATAGTCGCCGCGGACGACTTGCCGTAACGTCTGTATGCAATCGTCGGGTTCCGCCGCGGCAAGATACCCCAAGTGCCCGAGATTGATCCCGAGTATGGGAATACTGCTGTCGATCAGCTTGCGACAAGCGTTGAGGATCGTCCCGTCCCCGCCGAACACCAGCGCCATATCCGCCGGATATGCCGTCGGGTCGAACCCCTCCTTCTTGTTGAGGTCGGAAGCGCCGAAGTCCATAAAGACGCAGGCGCACCCGCACTCATTCAAAAAGCGTATGCTCTCGCGCATCAGGTCCATCGTCGCGTCCGAAGTCGGATTGCCGACGACGAGGATCCTTTTCACCGTAAGGTCGCTCAGTTGCACTTCTCGATCCAACCGAATTCGTCTTTGATCCTGCCGTACTGGATACCGGTGATGGTATCGTAGGCATAGCGGGAGATCTCGCCCATCTCGTTGTTGTTGATGACGTAATCCACCCCTTTGTAGTTGAGGACGCCGACCGGAGAAATGACGGCGGCGGTGCCGGTACCGAAGACTTCGTTGAGTTTTCCGTCCTTGTGCGCCTGAATGACTTCTTCGATGGAGATGCGACGCTCTTCCACTTTATAGCCCGCCTTGCGGAGGACTTCCAGCGTGCTCTTTCTGGTGATACCGGGCAAGATGGAGCCGACCAAAGCGGGCGTGACGACCACACCGTCGATGACGAAGACGATGTTCATCGAGCCGACCTCTTCGACGTACTTCCTTTCGACGCCGTCCAGCCAGAGGACCTGATCGTAGCCCTTTTGATTGGCGATCTCTCCCGCTAAGATGCTGGCGGCATAGTTGCCCATGCACTTCGCTTCGCCGGTGCCGCCGGGCGTGGCGCGGACGTAAGTGTCCTCGACGAGGATCTTGGTGGGGGCGAGACCGTTGGCGTAATAGCTGCCGACGGGACTCAGAATGATGAAAAAGATATAGTCGTGCGCGGCGTGTACGCCGAGGGCTTTGTCGTTGGCGATCATCGTCGGACGGATATAGAGGGAGGTGCCGGGCGCGGTGGGGATCCAGTCTTGTTCGATCTCCACGAGCTTTTTCAGGCAGTCCACCATCAGATCGACGTCCAGCTGAGGCATACAAAGTCTCTGCGCCGAGCGATTCATACGATTGAAGTTCTCATACGGACGGAAGGTCGTGATCTTGCCGTCGGGCGTCTTGTACGCCTTGAGTCCCTCGAAAATGCCCTGTCCGTAGTGAAGCACGTTGGTGCACGGATCCATCGCAAAGGCGTCGTAAGGCACGATCTCGGGCTCTTCCCACGCGCCGTTATGATAGTACATCACCAGCATATGATCGGTGAAGTACTTTCCGAAGCCCAATTTCGTGAAATCGGGCTTGACTTTTTTGTGTTCAGTCAACGTTATTTTCATAGTTGCCTCCTGTTGTTATTCGTTGTATTTGATGTTTTCCACCCCGGAATAAGTCGCTTTGACTCTGCCGGCGGTGCTTTCGGCAAGGAGTTCGTCTAATTTCCCCCGCTCCTCGACGGGCACGGCATAACGGATCGTGATCCCGTCGCCATAGTCCGTGGAGAGGACTTTGCCGAATCTTTCCAGAAGTTCGTTCGTCTTCCGATAGTCGGTGTAGTCGCAGGATATTTCTCCCACGTCGCTTGCTTTTACGACGACCGTCGTAGCCTTTTCTATAGCCTCGCTCGCCGCTCTTTGGTAACTGGTCACAAGACCGTTGGCGCCCAGTTTGATCCCCCCGAAGTATCTCGTCACCACCAGCGCCACGTCGCACAGTCCGCTGTTTTTGATCGCCTGTAGGATCGGTTGCCCCGCGGTGCCCGACGGCTCTCCGTCGTCGGAGAACTTCTGCCCGTCGCAGCAAAGTACGGCATAACAGTTGTGGCGCGCGTCGGTGTGTCGGCTCTTGACGTCCTTCACGAAAGCGACTCCCTCGTCCACGCCGTTCACGCCTTTGATCCGGGCGATAAAGACGGATTTTTTGATCTCGTATGTCGCTTCGGCGCTTCCTTCGACTGTCCGGAACATTATTTGATCTTGACTCGGATATGGACCTTCTTACCCTTGTGGATCACGAAGCCGTTGTTGTACTGGCTGTCGGTCAGTTCCGCTCCGTATCCTACGACCGCTTCGTCGTTGATCCTGACGCCGCCGCCGTCGATCAGTCTCTTGGCTTCCCCTTTGCTCTTGGCAAGGTTCAGCTCCACCAGGACGTCGACGATGTTCTTGCTCGTGAGGGCGATCTCCACCGTCGGCATAGAGTCCTCGTCTCCGGCAAAGGCTCCGCGCGCCTGCGCCATGGCCTTTTGCGCCTCTTCTTCCCCGTGGACGATCTTGGTCACCTCGTAGGCAAGGCGCTCTTTGGCGGCGTTCATCCTTTCGTCCTTGTGCGCGGTCAGTTCGTTGATCTCCGCCATATCCATAAAGGTCAAAAAGCGCATACACTTGTTGACGTCGGCGTCGTCCACGTTGCGGAAATATTGATAGAACTCATACGGCGTGGTCTTTTTCGGATCCAGCCACACCGCGCCCTTTTGGGTCTTGCCCATCTTCTTCCCTTCCGAAGTGGTCAGAAGTTCGAAGGTCATCGCATACGCCGCCTTGCCCTCTTTGCGCCTGATGAGGTCGGCGCCGGCAAGAATGTTCGACCACTGGTCGTCCCCGCCACACTCCAAAAGGCACCCGTACTTTTTGTACAACATCAAAAAGTCATACGACTGCATCAACATATAGTTGAATTCCAAAAAGGACAGCCCGCGCTCCAGCCTCTGCTTGAAGCACTCCGCCGTCAGCATCCTGTTGACGGAAAAATGCGCGCCGATGTCTCTGATGAAGTCCACATAGTTGAGCCCCAACAGCCAGTCGGCGTTGTTGACCATGACGGCGGCATTGTCGCCCTCGAAGGAGAAGAACTTGCTCATCTGCTCCTTAAAGCACTCGCAGTTGTGCGCGATGGTCTCTTTGGTCATCATACTCCGCATATCCGTCCTGCCCGACGGATCGCCGATCATAGCCGTGCCGCCTCCGATGAGGACGATGGGCTTGTGCCCCGCCTTCTGCATATGGCTCATCGCCATGAGCGCAAGGAAGTGCCCGACGTGCAAACTGTCCGCCGTCGGATCGAACCCTATATAAAACGGCACCGATTCCTTCCCGAGCAGCTCGTATAAGTCCTCTTCAAATACCGTCTGTTTGATAAATCCCCTCTCCCTGAGAGTGTCCATAATATTGGGCATT
>JAFVAC010000051.1 GCA_017476265.1 Clostridia bacterium | reverse complement strand
GGCATGAAGGAAGACCAACTTCGGTACGAAAGAGAATTCTTGAGTCCCTACGCCATGCGTAGCGAGGACACGTTGGGGCGGTTAAAGCCCGTCGAGCCTTGCGCCATCCGCACGGAGTACCAGCGCGATCGTGATCGCATCATCCACTGCAAGTCTTTCCGCCGGCTCAAGCACAAGACACAAGTTTTTCTCAGTCCGATGGGCGACCACTATCGCACTCGTCTGACGCATACGCTGGAGGTCACGCAGATCGCCCGCACCATCGGAAGAGCCCTCCTTCTCAACGAGGACCTCACCGAGGCAATCGCGCTCGGGCACGACCTCGGACACACGCCTTTCGGTCACGCGGGGGAGCGGGTCCTTAACGCTCTGAGCGGACACTTTTGTCACAACGAGCAGAGCCTACGCGTGGTGGACCTTTTGGAAAACAACGGCGCGGGACTCAATCTGACCTATGAGGTGCGCGACGGCATTCTGAATCACACTTCGAGCGGAACGCCAAAAACATTGGAAGGCAAGGTGGTCAGCTACGCCGACCGAATCGCCTACATCAACCACGACATAAACGACGCCGTTCGGGCTGGGATATTGAAGGAAGGGGACCTGCCCAAGGACTGCGTGGAGTACTTGGGCGCGACCAAATCCGCCCGCATCAACACCCTCGTGACCGACGTGATCTCGACAAGCTACGGCAAGCCCGTCGTCTGCATGAGTGAGGAGTGCGGGTACTATATGAATCGCTTACGGGACTTTTTATTCGACAACGTGTACACAAACCGGGTCACCGAGGGGATACAGCGAAAAGCCGACCGCATGATCGCCTACGTCTACGAGTATCTCATCAAGCACCCGGACGAGATCCCGGAACACTTGCGCGGAGAGGATATCACGACTTCGGTGTGCGACTTCATCGCCAGTATTAGCGACGTGTTTGCCATCAACTACGCAAAAAGTATCATCATCCCCAGTATTGACTTTTAGAAAAATCACAAAAGAGAACGGATAAGGAAGGAAAGATATGAAATATATGTTGAACGCGGTACAACAAAAGGCAGTCGAAGACACCGAGGGTGCAGTCCTCGTCTTCGCCGGCGCGGGCAGCGGAAAGACCCGCGTTTTGACGCACAGGATCATTCATTTGATCGAGGACAAGGGCGTGCCGGGATATAACATCCTCGCCATCACTTTCACCAACAAGGCAACCAACGAGATGAAACAGCGTCTGTCCGATATGCTGGGCGAAAACGCGGTGTGGGTGTCCACCTTCCACAGTCTCTGCGTCAAGATCCTGTTCAGGAACGCCGAACGACTGGGATATACGTCGGGCTTTTCCATCTTCGATGAGACCGCGACCAAACGCGTGATGCAGAGGGTCTTACGGGAAAAGCACCTGGAGGATGAAAAGGACAAGGACAAGTATCGGTACCACATCAGCACCGCCAAAAACATGGGACTCCTGCCCGACGCGTACTTTAACCTGATCCGCGCCAAAGAACGGGACGCCATGCTGATTGTCGAAGTGTACGAGCGGTACGACGAGATCCTCAAAGAGAACAACGCGATGGACTTCGACGACCTTCTGATGAAGTGTCGGGAGCTCCTTTCTGAAAACGAGGACGTCCTGTCCTACTATCAAAACAAGTTCCGCTATATCCATGTGGACGAGTTCCAGGACACCAACGAGATCCAGTTCGAGATCGTCAAACTTCTGTCCGGCAAGTGGCACAACGTCTTCGTCGTAGGGGACGACGACCAGAGCATCTACGGCTGGCGCGGCGCCAACGTAAAAAACATTCTGGAGTTCGACAAAGCCTTCCCCGAAGTCAAGACCTACAAACTGGAGCAGAACTACCGCTCCACGCAGCAGATCCTGGACGCCGCCAATCGGCTCATCAAGCACAACAAGTCCCGCAGCGACAAACAGCTCTTTTCCGACAAAAAGGACGGCGTCCGCGTGGAATACCTCTTTTGCACCAACGAGTACAACGAAGTGGACAACGTGGTGGGCCGGATCGTCGCGCTCAAAAAGCAGGGCTACACCAACGGCGACTTCGCGGTCCTCGTCCGCACCAACTCGCTCACACGTCTGTTCGAGCGGAGTTTTAACAGCATGCACCTTCCCTATCGCATTTTCGGCGGCTTCCGATTCTTCGATCGAAAGGAGATATTGGACGTCGTAGCGTATATGCGACTCATCGTCAATCCGTCGGACTCCGAAGCGTTGACCCGGATCATCAACTTCCCCAAAAGAGGCATAGGGGACACGACCGTCGCCCACATCGAGCAGTACGCGGCGAGTATCGGCGAGCCGATGCGCAAAGTGGTGGACGAAATATACGACGTGCCGGGACTCAGTCCCGCCGCCAAGGGCAAGATCGCCGCCTTTAACGAACTGATCGGGGAATTGACCATCGCCAAAGGGCAGATGAAGCTGAAAGACTTCGTCGCACATTTGGTGGAAAAAGTCGGGTTCGAGCAGTACTATCGCTCGCAGGACAAGGAAGAAGAACTCGCGCGGTGGGAAAATATAGACGAGTTTTTGCGGTACGTCGAGGAGACCACGGAGGAAAACGAAGACCTCGATCTGACCGACTTTTTACAGACTCTCGCGCTTAACAACGAGGTCGAGAGCGAGGACGAGGGCGAACAGGTCACGATCGCCACCATGCACTCGGCAAAGGGACTGGAGTTCCGGGTCGTCTTCATCGTCGCTTGCGAAGAGGGCATTTTGCCGTCGAGTATGTCGCTGAAAGAGAACGGCGTGGAAGAGGAGCGACGCGTCATGTACGTCGCTATGACTCGCGCGCAAGAGCGACTGTATATCTCCTGCGTCAAGGGGGTCAGGAACCGCTTTAACCGGCAGGAGGCGACTATGCCCAGTCGTTTTGTCGCCGAAGCCGAGGGAGAGCAACCGAGTTTTGCCTCGCCAAAACCCGCGCCGTACGGATTCGGCAAAGGTGGCTACGGCTACGGAAAGGGAAGTTTCGGCAGTCGCGCCGACAGGGACTTCGAGCGGATGGACGACTATTCCGACGCGATCCCGCACGAGGGGCAGATGCGTATAGGCGCTTCGACAAACAATACCACGATACAACAGCCGAAAAAGGTCTATAATAAGACGACGGAAGGGTTTGTATCCGGTGCCAAAGTCCGACACAAAAAATACGGCGTAGGCACGGTCATCATCGTGAGCGGAACGGGAGCGGGGACCACCGTCACCGTCGCGTTCAAGGACCTCGGCATCAAAAAATTCGCTTTGATGAATGCTCCGTTGGAATTGATATGAGTTTTTTCTCAAGGTAGATATCGGGAGGCAGACTATGGATATGAGAGAAATGGTTGACTTGCTCAACCGCTACGCAAAAGAGTATTACGAACAGGATAATCCTACTGTCTCCGACAAGGAGTACGACGAACTGTACTACCGTCTGAAAGCGCTCGAAGAGGAGACCGGCGTCGTCTATCCCGATTCTCCCACCCATCGCGTGGGCGGCGAGACAATGAAAGAGTTCGACGAATATGTTCATAAACAACGGCTCTATTCTTTGGACAAAGCCAAGG
>JAFVAC010000050.1 GCA_017476265.1 Clostridia bacterium | reverse complement strand
GGGGGGGGGGGGGGCCCCTGATCAAAAAAAGGACTGCGCCCGATCAGTCCAAATAAAAACTCCTTCGACAAGAGTCAAAGGAGTTTTGTCTTGAATAAAATTGTTTTTTCCGGTCTCTACACTCTCTTCAGAAGTTCGTTGATGCGGTCGGAACTGGAGAGGAGATCGGCGACAGACTTGTTTTGGTTGCAGTAAGCGATGATGTAGGACACATACTTACTTAAGTCCGCTTCGATAAACCATTCGGTCTCTTTGAGCGCGGGAGTGACGTAGGTGAGAGTGGTGGCAAGAACCGCGGTAAAGAGCCCCTCTTCGTACGCCTTCTGGAACTTATCCTTGCCTTCGGTAAAAAGTCCGAAAGTGGCGTTGAGGAAGATGTTTTTGGCGCCGTCCGCTTTCAGATGGCGGCACAGACGAAGCATCGAGTCACCGGTAGCGATGATGTCGTCGGCGACGAAGACGTTTTTGCCGGCGACGGAGGAGCCGATGTACTCGTGAGCGACGATCGGATTTCTGCCGTTGACGATGGTGGTATAATCACGACGCTTATAGAACATCCCGAGATCCACGCCGAGGACGGACGCGTAGTAGATGTTCCTGTTCATGGCGCCTTCGTCCGGGCTGACCAACATGAAGTTGTCTTTGTCGAGTTTGAGATCGGGGAAACGGTGCGTCAATGCCTTGAGGATCTGATAGTTGGCGAAAAAGTTATCGAAGCCCATCAAAGGCACGGCGTTCTGCACTCTGGGGTCGTGCGCGTCGAAGGTGATGACCTCCTTGACGCCCATATCGTACAGCTCTTGCAGCATCTGGGCGCAGTCGAGGGACTCGCGGGAGTTCCTTCTGTGCTGTCTGCCGCCGTACAGCATCGGCATGACGACGGTGATGCGCTCCGCCTTGCCGCCCGCCGCCGAGATGATACGCTTGAGGTCGGCGTAGTGGTCGTCCGGGGACATGCAGTTGTCGTGACCGAACATATTGTACTTGATGGAATAGTTGCCGACGTCGGTCAGGATGTAGAGGTCTCTGCCGCGTACGCTGTCACTGATCATGCCCTTGCCGTCGCCGGTAGTAAAACGCGGACAGCTGGACTTCAGAATAAAAGTGTCCTTTTTGACGAAATTGCCGTTGTGTTTCGACAAGTCTCTGTTGTACCAATTTACTAAATAATTATCGACCTTTTTGCCAAGTTCTTGCGCGCCTTCCATAACAATAAGTCCGAGAGGAGCAACTGGGGTCGGTTCGTCAAATACTTCGGTAAAAAATGTGGGCATAATCGTTTCCTCTTAAAGTTTTGATACTGCGATTATACCACATCGGAAAAGCACAAGCAAATTTTTTAAGATACTTTTTGTTATTGTGTCGAATGGAATTTTTTCCCTCGTCGGGCGAACGAAGTCTTTTATTTTCGGACTAAATGACGTAGTCGTCACCGGTCGGCACACCCGCGAGATCGGCTAAGGTCTTTCCGTCGAAAAAGGTTTGGATCAAGTCGTTCAGTTCCTTCCACATCGGCAGGGTCTTGCACCCGGCGGAGCGCGGACAGGGCGGCGCGTCCTTTTCCAGACAAGATATAGGCGCAAGGTTCCCTTCGCTCGCTCGTAAGATCTCCCCCACGGAGTAGTCGGACGGCGCGCGCAGAAGTCGGTAGCCGCCCCCCTTGCCGTGTTGACCGTCGATGAGTTTTGCCTTGGACAGATCGGAGACGATGCTCTCCAAATACTTTTGCGATATCTCCTGTCGCGCGGCGATCTCTTTCAGGGGGACGTAGGTCCCTCTGCTTTGCTCGGCGAGGTCTATCATAACGCGCAGGGCGTATCTGCCTCTGGTCGAAATTTTCATTTTCTACCCCCTATATCAATGATATCTTTTATGACTTCGCCCGCGATAATCAGACCGACGACCGACGGAACGAACGCTACGCTCCCCGGGATCGACCTGCGATCGGTACACTTGCGGACCGCTCCGGGCGGACAGACGCAATTCTTTTCGCAGATGGGTTCGGCGACCTGCTCGACCGGGACTTCTTCGGAATATACGACTTTCAGGCGGTCAATATTGCGCTTGCGGAGTTCCTTTCTCATCACTTTAGCCAAAGGACAGACCGACGTGGAATAGATATCCGCCACGCGGAAAGCGGTCGGGTCCAACTTGTTGCCCGCGCCCATAGACGAGATGATGGGCACGGAAAAATCTCTGCAACAAACGCAAAGCGCGATCTTTGCGGACACGGTATCCACTGCGTCCACGACGTAATCGAACGCGGAAAAGTCGAAGGAATCTTTGTTTTCGGGCAGGAAAAAGGTCCTGTGCTTGGTCACTTCGCAAGACGGGTTGATGTCCTTTATCCGCTCTTCCGCAACGTCCACCTTGTACCTACCCACCGTGGACCTCGTCGCTATGATCTGACGATTGATGTTGGTCAAGCACACCTTGTCGTCGTCGACAAGGTCTATGTGCCCGACGCCCGATCGAGCCAACGCCTCCACGGTGTACCCTCCGACGCCTCCGACGCCGAAGACGGCGACTCGCGCTTTTTCAAGTCGCTCCATAGCCTCGGTGCCGAGGAGAAGTTCGGTCCGAGAAAATTCTCTTTTCATCCTATTTACCCCTTAACTTGATAGGAAAATTATATCGAAAAAAAAAATCCCTGTCAAGACGTCAATAACAGAGAATTTAAAACAAAAAAATGAAATATTTTTACGATCAATATCCTGTTTTTACCGATAACTGCTGAAAAAATTATTGCTCTAAACCAAGAAGATAATCGGTGCTGACCGAAAAAAACTTCGACAACACGACAAGCTGGGACCCTTTGACGTCCGCTTGACGATTCTCCCAACGGCACAAAGAGGAAGAGCCGATCCCCACTTGTCGGGACAGCTCCTGTATGGAAAGTCCTATTTCCGTCCGCAATTCTTTTAACCTGATAGCAAAATCGTCCATAACTAACCTTATGGACTAATTTTATCCCGAAATAGGAATGAAATAATTGACATCCCTAAATAGGGATGATATTATTATAAACATCAAGGCAGAACGATGATGCTTTATTACTTTAATGAGATTTTGATCGAAAATCGAAGAAAAGAAATGCGCTTAACTAAAACCGAGCTATGTAAAAAAGCCGGTATCGGCAGAAAGACGTACTATAAACTGATAAGCGGTCTGAACATAACTTTGCCACGAGCTTTGGCTGTCATGCAAGAACTGCATATTACCTTTCCCGAAGCAATCAAAACAATCAAGTAAACTACAGATTCTTGATCCTATAGATACCACCGCATTCTTTGTAAAATCCACGCGTATAGTGTACGCGCGGATCATATTAATTCAAGTGATTTTTTCCACATGAGTATTCGACTGCGGTCAGGATGACGGCAGTCGTTATGTTGAGCGGAACGCAGTGGAGTCGAAACATCTCCGAGATCCTTCCACTACGGCACTCGTAGTTTCCAATTCATTGTTCGGTTTTTGTCTATGCGTATATTCCGATACAACGTTTTGGTTTATTCATCCCTCGCATTCGCACTTTGCGATACCGTATCGAATTTTATCCACGCGTATAGAGTAATACGGTTTTTAGGTTCGATCTTCCCTCATCAGATTTGCCGTTGGCAAATTTGCAGTTTGCCCATAGGGCAAATTGCAGGATGACGGTGGTGAGATCCTTCGACTAAGCTCAGGATGACGGTGTGGGTGGGCGGGATGACGACGGTGGGGTG
>JAFVAC010000049.1 GCA_017476265.1 Clostridia bacterium | reverse complement strand
TTTGCCTTCGACGTACTTATCGACCAAAACGGGCTGTTCTTTATTGACCAACACGGCTGTCTGCATGTAGACTTTGAGCGCTTCGGGTGACGCGACGATCTGCATAGCTCTTCCACCGAGGACGTAGCTCGGTCTTACCAAGACAGGGTACCCGATCTTTTCCGCCACACGGAGACCGTCTTCGAGGTTGGTGACGGCTTCTCCTTTTGGCTGCGGGATATTGAGCTTTTCCATTATTTTCTCAAAACTGTCCCTGTTTTCAGCTCTGTCGATCGCCTCCACACCCGTCCCGATGATCGGTATACCGTGTTTGGCTAGGGGCTCGGCAAGATTGATTGCGGTCTGCCCACCCAACGAGACGATGACCCCGTCGGGCTTTTCCATATCGAGTACGTTTAAGACGTCTTCTACCGTAAGCGGCTCAAAGTACAATTTGTCGCTACAGGTATAATCGGTCGAGACCGTCTCCGGGTTGTTGTTTATAATGATGGACTCATAGCCGAATTCCCGAATGGTCTTTATGGCGTGGACTGTCGAATAGTCAAACTCGACCCCTTGACCGATTCGGATAGGACCGCTCCCCAAGACGACTATCTTCTTCCTGTCCTCCACGATCGATTCGTTTTCTCTTTCATAGGTCGAATAGAAGTACGGAACGTAACTGTCGAACTCCGACGCGCAAGTATCGATCATTTTATACACGGGCACGACGCCGTTCTCTTTGCGGAATTCCCGCACTTTATCTTCCGTCGTATTCCACAACTTGGCGATGAAAGCGTCGGAAAATCCCATCCTTTTCGCCTTGCGGACGGCCTTCATATCGAAAGGATTGTCCTTGACCCTGATTTCCAGATCGACTATATTTTTGTATTTGTCCAAAAAGAGCATATCGATCTGCGTCAAATTGAATATGACGCCTAAATCGACCTTTCTTCTGATCAATTCGGCAATAGCGTACAGTCTGTCGTCGTGACCGTTACGCACATAATCGTACAGTTCGGGCAAGGAAAACTTGTCGAACTTTTCCATATAGATATGGTTGACGCCGATCTCCAGCGAGCGGACCGCCTTCAGGAGGCTCTCTTCGATGTTTCTGCCGATACTCATGACTTCGCCCGTTGCTTTCATCTGCGTGGACAGTGTATTGGACGCGGAAGCGAATTTATCGAACGGGAATCGCGCGATCTTGGTCACAACGTAGTCAAGAGAAGGCTCAAAGGAAGCCGGCGTATTGGCGAGTCTGATCTCCTCCAACCTCATTCCCACGGCGATCTTTGCCGAGACTCTGGCGATGGGATATCCGCTGGCTTTGCTCGCCAATGCGGACGACCGAGAAACTCTCGGATTGACTTCGATGACGAAATAGGTAAAGGACTGCGGGTCAAGCGCGAACTGGACGTTGCAACCGCCCTCGATTTCCAATGCGCGAATGATCTTGAGCGCGCTGTCCCGCAATAATTGATACTCTTTGTTCGTCAGAGTCTGACTGGGTGCCACTACGATAGAATCGCCCGTATGGATGCCGACCGGATCTACGTTCTCCATATTGCAGATGGTGATCGCAGTGTCGTTGGCGTCGCGCATGACTTCGTATTCTATTTCTTTATATCCTTTTATACTCTTTTCCACAAGGACCTGTTTGACGGGAGAAAGGCGAAGCGCGTTCTTCATGATTTCGACGAGTTCTTCCTCATTGTCGGCGAAACCTCCGCCGGTGCCACCAAGCGTAAAAGCGGGGCGCAGAACGACCGGATAGCCGATCATTTTTACCGCGGACTTAGCCTCCTCTATGGAATGTGCGATCTCGCTTGGGAGGACCGGTTCGCCGATCTGTAAACAGAGGTCCTTAAAGAGTTCTCTATCCTCCGCCTTTTCTATGCTTTCCGGTTTGGTCCCCAAAAGTTCCACCTGGCACTCGTGAAGGACGCCTTTTTTGTGCAGTTGCATAGCGATATTCAGCCCGGTCTGTCCTCCGATCCCCGGGACGATCGCGTCGGGACGCTCATACCGTATGATCTTTGCCACATATTCCAACGTAAGCGGCTCCATATAGACCCGATCCGCGATCGACGTATCGGTCATGATCGTAGCGGGATTGCTATTGACTAAGACGACTTCATATCCTTCCTCTTTCAACGCGAGGCACGCTTGCGTCCCCGCGTAATCGAACTCAGCCGCCTGCCCTATGACGATGGGACCACTGCCTATAACCATTATTTTTTTAATATCTTTTCTTTTAGGCATTTTTATTCTCCTCCATGATTGCGACGAACTGATCGAATAAATATCCGGAGTCCTGCGGTCCGGGCGCGCTCTCCGGGTGGTACTGGACGGAAAATATCTTGTCTTGCTTGTTTTCCACACCTTCGATCGTGTTGTCAAGCAGATTGATATGCGTGGCAACCAGCCCGGTATTGACAAGGCTCTTCTCCTCCACCGCATAACTGTGATTTTGGCTTGTGATTTCTATTTTGCCGGTATTCAGATTCTTGACGGGATGGTTCCCTCCGCGGTGACCGAACTTCAATTTGTACGTCTTTGCTCCGTAAGCCAACGATATCATCTGATGTCCGAGGCATATTCCGAAGATGGGGTACTTGCCTTTGATCTTCCTGATGAGATCTATCGTCTCCACCACGTCTTCCGGATCTCCGGGACCATTGGAGAAAAACACGCCGTCGGGATGCAGCCGACCTATCTCGTCAGCCGAAGTATTATAGGGTACGACCGTCACGTTGCACCCACGTCTGTTCAGACTCCGTATGATGCTGAGTTTGATCCCGCAATCGACAGCGACCACGTTGTATTTCGGATTTGCGGTACGAGAATACCATTTCTTTTTGCAACTGACCTTCGACACTGCGTCCTTGGGGACCGGAGTGGATCTTATTCTCTCGATCGCCTCCGCCGTCGGGACTTCCGGATCGAGAATGATCGCTCTTCGGCTGCCTTTGTCCCGAATGGATCTTGTGAGCATCCTGGTGTCGATCCCGCATATACCCGGGATGCCGTTCTCTTCCAATATTTCCGAAAGGGTCTTCGTATAGCGGAAGTTGCTGGGCATATCGTTATACTCTTTGACGATCAATCCGCCGATCGTGGGGACTTTCGTCTCGAAATCGTCGTCCGCGATGCCGTAGTTCCCGATGAGCGGATAGGTCATGACCACCGCCTGATAGGTATACGATGGGTCGGAGATGATCTCTTGATAACCTACCATCGACGTATTGAAGACGACCTCGCACACGGCGTCTACGTCTGCGCCGAACGAATAGCCGAAGTATTCGCTCCCATCTTCAAGTACAATCTTTTTCTTCTTCATATCATCCTCCCGTCACAAATTGTGCAAACATTTTTTCCATAGACAGTCCACCCGGAAAATGGGGAACTTCTTCCTTTGGTTTGGAATTCCAAAGAATCGATTTCGTATTTCTTAGTCAAATCGAAGATCGTCATATCCGCCACGTCTCCGACCGATATGCCACTCGCCAAACCGAACCGTTTTGCCGGGTTGACGGTGAGGGCGTCGACGACCGTCTTAAGCGGGACGACCCCGGTGCGGATCAGCTTGGTATAGAGGACGGGAAAAGCGGTCTCAAGACCCACTATACCCATCAGGCTACCTTGCAGTCCTTTAGCCTTTTCTTCATAAGAGTGCGGCGCGTGATCGGTCGCGATACAGTCGATCGTACCGTCGATCAATCCTTCGATAAGAGCCGCCTTATCTTCTGCCGATCTGAGCGGTGGGTTCATCTTATAACGCCCGTCTTCTTGTAGGTCATCCTCGCACAACGTCAGATAATGCGGCGCCGTCTCACAAGTGACGTCCACCCCTCTTTTCTTAGCTTGTCTGATAATCTCCACGCTTTCCTTCGTGGAAACGTGGCAGACGTGGTACGAACA
>JAFVAC010000048.1 GCA_017476265.1 Clostridia bacterium | reverse complement strand
TGTTTTTACGTCTGACAGAAAAGCAGGAAGAGTTGGATCTCCCGTATGAGAAACTGGAAAACGCCCGCAAGATATACGCGATCTACAACGGGGGCTTTTGCAGAGAGATCACGACGCCCGTCTTCGTGAAATACAAAGAGGAGCTTCGCGCAGTTGTATTCCGCATCTTCTTGTCCGTCGCTTACGACTTGATAGAGACGGGAGATTTTGCCATAGTCTATCGTATCTTACGCACAATGGAATCGACCGATCCGGGAGAAGAGTATCGGATCCGGATAGAAGAACTGAAAAAGAGAATAAAGGAAAAGAGAAATGAAGACTGATTTTGATTGGAAAGACTATCGTCTCATCGCCACGGGTGGCGGTGAAAAGTTGGAAAAATTCGGTCCGGTGACTGTTGTCCGCCCCGACCCTCAGGTCATCTGGGAGCCCTATTTTGATCTGCGGAAATACAAGGACGTGGACGCGATATACGGTCGCAGCTCTACGGGTGGCGGCTGTTGGGACGAAAAGAGGGAGGTCCCGGAGACCTTTTTCGTCCACTGGAGAGAGCTGACGTTCGAGCTGAAACTGATGGGCTTTAAGCACGTCGGGATCTTCCCCGAACAAGCGGTCAACTGGTCTAGGATGATCGACGCGATCAGGGGAGCGGGACGCCCGATCTCCGTCCTGAATCTCTTCGGATATACCGGCGGAGCCACCGTCGCTTGCGCCTATGCCGGAGCCAAGGTCTGTCACGTCGACGCTGCCAAAGCGATGTGCGAGACGGCGAAAAGGAACGTCTCTCACAGTGGCGTAGATCGTTCGTTGACCCGTTTTATCGTGGACGACTGCATCAAGTTCGTCGAGAGAGAAATACGCCGCGGCAACAAGTACGACGCCGTCGTCATGGATCCGCCGAGTTACGGCAGAGGACCGAAAGGGGAGACCTGGAAGTTGGAGACCGGGGTCTTCGACCTTGTGCGATTGACAAGACGCGTTCTGTCCGACGATCCGCTGTTTTTCCTCATCAATTCTTATACGACCGGACTTCAGCCCACCGTGATGAAGAACGTCTCCGATATCGTGTTCCATGATATCCGACACGAGACTGACGCCGACGAGATCGGGATCTTGGGCGAAGACGGCTTGACCTTGCCTTGCGGCTGTTCGGCGTTCACCGTCTTTCGTTAATACGACCAAATCCGTTAGATAATTAAAAAATCAGGCAGGAAAAGGAGGATGTATTGTATGAAAAAGAAGATTGTATCGCTCGTTTGTTTTTCGTTTATTATGGTTCTCTTATTGTCCCTGTGCGCTTGCGGATCCGCTCCGACCGACTTGGATTATAGCGGAGGAGAGTCCGACGTCGTGAGCGGGGACATCGTGACCCCGACCACGGATAGGAAAATAATCTACGACGTAGATCTGTATCTGTACGTCAAAAAGCCCGACGAGACCGCCGCTACCATGAAGTCGAAGGCGGAAGAGCTGGGTGGGTATCTGGAGCGCTCGGAGGAGAGTTCCTATTCCGAGGATAGCGTTTACAATACATACGTTTTTCGCATTCCCACCGAAAAACTCAACGCGTTTCTCTCGACAATCGAAGGGAAAGGGACGGTCAGGAGCAAGGATGTCTCTTCCGTTGACGTCACCACGCAGTACCACGAGACCGTCAGCCGAATCGAGTCGCTCAGAGCGGAAAAGGCGGCGTTGACAGCCCTTTTAGAGGATACGTCGGACAAGTCGTACGACGACGTCGTCGTCATTCGTAAACGTCTCGCCGAGATCGACGCCGATATCGCCGCCAATGAAAAGGAAAAGGCGGTCCTCGACAGTCTCGTCAACTATTCCCGCGTGACCATCAACGTCCGAAAAGAAACGCCCGTCGAGGAAAAAGTCTCCTTCGGTCAACAGCTTTCTGACCTCCTGAAAGGCTCGTTCAGGAGCGTCGGTACCGTCGCCAAAGGGATCCTGATCGTCCTTGTCGCCATCTTCCCGTACGCCCTTCTCGCCGCGGTGATCGTCGCCATCGTCATCGGCATTCGCGCTCTCGTACGAAAGAAGAAAGGACTCCCGCCTTTCCGTTCGGTCCGTCGTCAGAGGAGAGGGAACACGGGCTATAACTTCGATCCGCAGACGGGAAGACCTCTCGCGCTCGATCGACAGAGAAAGGAGGTCGCGGAGAGTGGTTCGGACCAAAGTCTGCCCGAAGAAGCGAAGACGGACGAGTCCGATAGCGAAGAAGAGGACGGACAGGGAGACAAGACCTGATGGACATAACCGGACTTATCCTGCGCTCCGTAGACGTGGGCGAGTATGACAAGATCCTGACCATAGCGACCCCGGAGCGCCTCTATTCCGTCCGCGCCAAGAGCGTCCGCAAGCCGTTGAGCAAACTGAAAGGGAGCGTCGGCGTTCTGACGTTCGGCGAGTTTTCACTGACCGAGGGGAGAAACGGGTATTTGCTCAGCGGGACGAATCCGACCGAACTTTTCGGCAACTGTTGGACCGATCCCGATCGTTACGGTGCGGCTATGTTCTGTCTCGAACTTTTTGAGAAATGCGAGAGGAACGGAGAAAAACTCAATTTTTTTGAACTTGTACGCGCGCTGTCGGAGATCAACTATGGGGAAGTGTATCCTCCTACTGTCGCATTGAAATTCGGCGTGGAATGCGCTGTGGAAGTGGGCGTAGACGTGACCGAAGGGGTCTTCCCGGCGGATGTCGGCGCAGTCTTTTCCGCTTTGCTTTCAGCGGAGCAAGCGGAGGGCGTACTGTCCGACGCAACGGAGTCGGATATCAAAAAATGCATGATGCACCTTGCCGCCGGATTCAAGGCGGAGTTGGGCATTGTCTTGACGGTCGCTATCGAGATTTTCCGTTCCTGACCGTATTTTCCCGTCAAGACGAATTTTTTTGCGAAAATACCCTTTACATCGTTGACTTTACCCAAAAAGCGCGGTATAATACTTTCGCTGACTGGGTATGGCGCAGTTTGGTAGCGCGCTTGAATGGGGTTCAAGAGGCCGGAGGTTCAAATCCTCTTACCCAGAACAAAAAGTCACAAAAAGCGGCATACTACGACCGCTTTTTTTGTATATCGAAAACCCCACTATAGTCGTGGGGTTCCGTAGATGGTTAACCGGTGAGGATTGAAAGAGAAACTCCGTTTGTGTAACATAGAAATGCGACCTGCCGGTAGCGAACAAAATACACAAACGGAGGTAACTTCAACAATGGCTGAAGACTAACAAAGTTTAGCGCATAAAAAATGGAATTGCAAGTAATACATAGATTTTGCAGCTTCTATTTTATTGCAAAACAAGCACTGAATAATGCCGGGTTGGTGATGAGACAAGGACGGAATCTTTGTACATTGTTTTTTCCGAAAGAAAGATCCAGTTTTCCTGTAGTTTTATCGAAATAAGTTTCGTCCAGATAGATGATTTTGTCTCCCAGTCCGTTCGTGCCGTATTCAAAGCGATAGTATGCGGAAGAATAGGCAGGTTCTTGTCCCACATTTTTCCAAAAGAATACGAATTCATTGTCTGGATCGATATTGTCGGCGGTTACGAATCGATATCCTTTTGTCGTTACGAGAGGGAGTCCGGAGACCATACTCAGCGGTGCGACCGAAAGGGGAAAGTAAGCGGTAACGCCATCTTTGTATTCGACTTGCAATACACCGATGAGATACGCGTTGCCAAAATGCGTTTCGTATGTAGAGGAATATGTGGATACCGAAAAGATTTTTTCGTACAAAGGAGGCATCGCCTTTGCTTCGTCTGAATTTGGATCTTTGATGTTGGCTTGTATATAAGCTACAAGTTTTTGTTGCCAAGAAAAGACGGAAAAATACAACTCATCAAGCAACGGTGCGTCGCCGGGATCGGTAGCCTTTACGCCGCGCTCTATGTCATGAACGTATTGCCGCTTTTTGACGAGCCACTCGGAAAACCGGTTTAACCAGGGACCCATTGTCGGATTTTGACCATTAGGGTAGGGGTACGCTCTGTCTTTTAAAGAATAGCGATTAGCTACGAGTTGTAAAGCACTGACAAACCAGTCTGCATAGCTTCCCGCCCAAAAGTTCATACTCTGTTGACTGTTATACAAGCAGTAAGCGGGATAGTCGGGCATACCGGCAGGGCGGACAGAAGGAGCTTTTGAGTATCTGATCAAGAAATCGGCAAAATTGTTTGCCCAGGTGGAAAAATAATGCGTATACCTTGGATCAAGCGGCATATTATCAAATGTGGCTTTAGTATTCGGAGAAATGTAAACGGAATCTTTCCAAAAAGCATAAAACCATTTACAAAACTCTTTTTCCCAATCTTCTATAGTGGCTTCGCCACATGAGTATTTAAAGATCGCAATATCAGTTGAATCGATCGGAAAATGAGTAGGGAAATTACCGTCTTTCACATAAGAAGCAAAAGTTTCGGCAAGTTCTTTTTCCCAGTTAATCGTATTCAGATAGCGATTTTTGATCTTGGAGGAAAAATTAGACATATTGAGATAAAACCCTTTTGTGCCATCATACCAGGTAGAAGCGTCTACCGGGGTCATTCGGAGGGAAAAAGCCGTTTCCGAACCGACCGTTAAATTCGTCGGAACAGCCTCGGTGGTTGAAGAGCAGCCGGTAAAAATAAAAGCAAGAAATATAAAGAATGATAATAAGACGCACGAAAAACGTTTCAAAATACACCCCGCTATTATGAGAATACTCATATTATATATGAGAATACTCATATTTGTCAATGAGTTTACTCATAATAATTATAATTACTTTATGTTTGGAAAAAAATTGAAAGAATTACGTTTAGAATACGGGTATACGCAGGGGAGCGTCGCAGAACAACTCGGCGTCAGTCAGTCTATGATCGCGCGATGGGAAAAGGGTGAGTGCGAGCCGACTGCGACATGCATTTTGAAAACAGCGCAATTATTTGGCGTTTCTTGTGACTATTTATTAGGTCGTCAAGATGATCTTTAAGTATTTTGCTTGACATTTTTCTATATAGGAGTATCATACAGTTAAACCTGCTTATATGGTAGGTAAAAGTGCTATCCGGAATAAAGTATTCGGAGAGAGAATAAAATATTTCTTTGGGCAGGTGAAATTCCGACCGGAGGTAATGCCGCGTTTATTTGCGGACGAGTCCTACAGCCCCAACAGCCGATGCGGTGAGATCCCGCGACCGCCAGTTATAGTCTGAATGGGAAAGAAGTATAGTAAAACGGTATTTTTACATACTCTTTTTGACCTTTCGCCCAAAGTATCGAGAGGTCATTTTTTTTGCGGTTTTACCGCATAGGAGGTAATATGAAAAAATTTTCTACCCGTACGATCGTCATTTACGCCCTTCTTACCGCAATGACGATGGTGGCAACGTATGCCGTAAAGATCCCCACCGTCGCTACCGAAGGGTACGTCAATCCGGGCGATGCCGTGCTGTTGTTTGCCGGGGTGGCTTTCGGTCCGTTCGCCGGCTTTCTTGCAGGTGGGGTGGGGAGCTGCCTTGCCGATCTTGCGGCGGGGTATTCACACTGGATATTTCCCACTTTCGTTATAAAAGGCGCGGAAGGGTTTTTAGCCGGACTGTTGTTTTTAGCCTTTCGTAGGATGAAACTGAACAAGCATATGAACGCCGCTTTGTCCATTGTTCCGCCCGCCTTTTTGATGGTCTTAGGGTATTTTATTGCTTCGACCATCATGAAAGGAAGCGCGGCCACCGCTCTTTTGTCCGTCCCCGCCAATTGCTTACAGGCGACTTTCGGCGTGGTTCTTTCCTTCGTACTGCTATTCGGATTGGGGAAGATCAAAGGGTTTTCCTCCCTCGTCGGGAAAAATTACTATTTCGACTATCCGGGCAAAGGAAAGAAAAGCGCGTCTCTCTTGACGGAGACTACGGAAAACACCCGGAAAGACAGTGATAAAAAAAAGGAGAGCACGGATCTCGCCGAAAAAAATTAAAAATGTCTTAATTGCCCGAAAATCGTTTGACAAAAACTAGTCGATTGATTATAATCGTAAGAGTCCACAAAAGATGCGGGTGTAGTTCAATGGTAGAATCCCAGCCTTCCAAGCTGGTCGCGTGGGTCCGATTCCCATCACCCGCTCCAGAGCGTGAACCGAAAGGGGAGTGCTCAGACAAAAGAGAAAGGTTGATTGTACGAAGGGAGTTAACCGACGTAGATCGCGGTTAATTTCCTTTAAGCAACCTGATCTCTTTAGGGGATAACTCGCACGGACCAGTAGCTCAGTTGGATAGAGCAACGGCCTTCTAAGCCGTAGGTCGGGGGTTCGAATCCCTCCTGGTTCGCCATTTTTGGTGGGTGTAGCTCAGTTGGTTAGAGCGCCAGATTGTGGCTCTGGAGGCCGTGGGTTCGACTCCCTTCACCCACCCCACTCATCTTTGGGGTGTCGCCAAGCGGTAAGGCACGGGACTTTGACTCCCGCATTCGTAGGTCCGAATCCTGCCACCCCAGCCATACCGTGATCCATTAGCTCAGTCGGGAGAGCATTTGACTTTTAATCAAAGGGTCC
>JAFVAC010000047.1 GCA_017476265.1 Clostridia bacterium | reverse complement strand
TTACCTTTTGCCATTGTTACTATCCTCCCAATTGTTTTTGTATGCTTAGTTTGTTATTTTTTGATGTCGTATGGAGAAAATACTCCCCCTTACGGACTTTGTAGGTACAATTATACCCTATTTTTTTTCGCTTGTCACGCGTTTTTTTAAGAAAAAATATATTTTGTAAAAAAACGCGTTTTTTCGACCGAAATGCTCTCTTTTGGATCAGCCTTGCGGAAAAACTCAGCCTTTCTTGCCTTCCATCAAGAGCTTCCTCTCGCTCTGCGGCACTTCGGTGTAGCAGTTTAATTGCATGACGTAGTTGCCGCGGCCTTGAGTCGCGCTGCGCAGTACCGTCGCATAACCGAACATTTCGGCGAGCGGGATGTCGGCGTCGATGACCTTGATGCCCGGGCGATCTTTCATCTCTTTGATGGAGCCGCGGCGGGAGTTGACGGTGCCGAAGACGTCGCCGATATATTCCGGCGGGACGGTGATCTCGACCGCCATCATCGGCTCGAGGATGGTCGGATCGGCTTTCATGGCCGCGTCCTTGAACGCCATGGAGCCGGCGATCTTAAAGCTCATTTCCGAAGAGTCTACTTCGTGATAGGAGCCGTCCACCAGGTGTACTTTGAAGTCCACCATCTCGTATCCGATCAGGACGCCGCCGCGAGCAGCCTCGCGGATGCCCTCTTCGACCGGCTTGATGAATTCCTTCGGGATGACGCCGCCGACGATCTCGTCGTAGAACTCGATGCCTTTGCCGGGTTCGTTGGGTTCGATCTCGATGATGCAGTGGCCATACTGACCTTTACCACCCGACTGACGGACGTACTTGCCTTCGGCGCGGGCGGGCTTTTTGATGGTCTCACGATAGGCAACCTGCGGCTTGCCGATGTTGGCTTCCACTTTGAATTCTCTGAGCAATCTGTCCACGATGATCTCGAGGTGCAGTTCTCCCATACCGGCGATGATGGTCTGCCCGGTCTCTTTGTCGGTGTAGGTACGGAAGGTCGGGTCCTCTTCGGCGAGTTTGACCAAAGCGAGTGCCATCTTCTCCTGACCGATCTTGGTCTTGGGTTCGATAGCCAGTCTGACGACGGGTTCGGGGAAGACCATGTTGTCGAGGACGATGGGGGCTTTCGGGTCGCAGAGGGTCTCACCGGTGGTGGTGTCCTTCAGACCGATGATAGCCACGATCTCGCCGGCATAAGCCTCTTCGATCGGGATACGCTCGTTGGCGTGCATCTTGATAAGACGCCCGATACGCTCTCTGCACTGCTTGTTGCTGTTGTAGACCACCATGTTGGGGGTCAACGTACCGGAGTAGATACGGAAGAACGTCAAC
Source organism: Clostridia bacterium (assembly GCA_017476265.1). Lineage (GTDB taxonomy): Bacteria > Bacillota > Clostridia > Christensenellales > DTU072 > CAG-1782. The sequence continues at coordinate 34,565 of JAFVAC010000047.1, read as the reverse complement.
TTACCCACGAACGGGTCGGTGGCGATCTTGAAGGCAAGACCGCACAGAGGCTCGGTATCGCTGGACTCTCTGGTGATCTCGTTGCCTCTTTCGTCGAAGCCTTTGACCGCTTCTACGTCCAAAGGAGAGGGCAAGAGGTCGACGACGCAGTCGAGCAAGTTCTGGACGCCCTTGTTTCTGTAGGCGCTACCGCACAAAACGGGGGTGACCTTCATGGCGATGGTTGCCTTGCGAAGCGCGGCGATGATGGCTTCGGTGGAGACTTCTTCTCCCTCCAGATATTGCATCATGATCTCGTCGTCGAAGTCGGCGCACGCCTCGATCAAAGCGGTACGCGCCTCGTTCGCCTTGTCGACGAGGTCGGTGGGAATGGGATCGATGGAGAAGTTTTTCCCCTCTTTGTCATGATAATTGATGGCGTGCATATTGATGATGTCCACGATCCCGCTGAAGGTGTCCTCCTTGCCGATCGGCAAGCAGATGACGACGGGGATGGTGTGCAGACGGGTCTTCATCATCTCGACCACGTTGTCGAAGTCGGCGCCCAGAATGTCCATCTTGTTGACGAAGGCGATACGGGGGACTTTGTACTTGTCCGCCTGACGCCAGACCGTCTCGCTCTGCGGCTCGACGCCGCCCTTGGCGCAGAAGACTGCGACCGCGCCGTCCAAAACGCGCAAGCTTCTTTCGACCTCAACGGTGAAGTCAACGTGTCCCGGGGTGTCGATGATGTTGATGCCGTATCCCTTCCACTGAATGAAGGTCGCCGCCGACGTGATCGTGATCCCGCGCTCTTGCTCCTGGACCATCCAGTCCATGGTCGCGGCACCCTCGTGGGTCTCGCCGAGGCGGTGCACTCTATTGGCATAGAACAAGATACGCTCCGTCGTGGTCGTCTTGCCGGCGTCGATGTGCGCCATAATGCCGATGTTTCTCAATTTTTCCAAAGGTACTACTCTTCCCATACTGTCTCCTATTTCCTGAAAATTTTGTCGCGCCGAAAGTATCCGCGCTTTTTCTTTTGTCGAATGCGGTCGGAGTCCCGTCCGCAAGACCGTCTATTTACATAGAAAACGGCATACCCTGTGAAAACTTCGCCGTAATATGCCGTATTTTTCTATTATTGCCTTCGATCGCGTTCGATATACTAATAGCGATAGTGGGCGTACGCTTTGTTGGCTTCTGCCATACGATGCGTATCCTCTTTCTTCTTGAAGGCTCCGCCGGCGTTGTTGTAGGCGTCCATGAGTTCGGCGGCAAGGCGCTCCTTCATGGTCTTTTCACCGCGCTTACGGGCAAACATAACGATCCAGCGGATACCGAGGGTCTGCCGTCTCTCGGGGCGGATCTCCAAGGGCACTTGATAGTTGCTACCGCCGACACGACGCGCTTTGACCTCGAGGCTGGGCATTACGTTCTCCAGTGCCTTCATGTATACTTCGTTGGGGTTGATACCCATTTTTTGTTCGATGATCTCAAACGCCCCGTAGACGATCTTCTGGGCGACCCCTCTCTCACCGTCGAGCATGACCTGGTTGACCAACTTGGTCACGACTTTGGAGTTGTAGATAGGATCGGGCAGGACGTCGCGCTTGGGCACACCACTTCTTCTTGGCATTTTTGTATCCTCCTGATATTACTGTGTGTTGAAAAAAATACGGATTTTTATTTGGGCTTTTTAGCGCCGTACTTGGACCGAGCCTGCTTGCGCTTCGCCACACCCGCCGTATCGAGAGTACCGCGGATGATGTGATAACGCACACCGGGCAGGTCCTTAACTCTGCCGCCTCTGATAAGAACCACGCTGTGCTCCTGCAGGGAGTGTCCGATACCGGGGATATACACGGTACCTTCCATTCCGTTCACGAGACGCACACGAGCGATCTTTCTGACTGCGGAATTAGGCTTTTTCGGGGTGGTCGTGGTGACCGAAAGGCACACGCCTCTCTTCTGCGGGCACTTGTCCATCAAGGGCGCTTGGCTCTTCTTGACCTGACGCTCTCTCCCCTGCCTGATCAGTTGGTTAATTGTTGGCATTCTTATCCTCCTTTTTGATAAGATGAGCTATCCGTATTTTCTCAACCCAATTATTTTAGGAGTCGCTCATATTTCGGGCTAAAACTTTGCGGTGTCTATCGCTTCCGAACACACGGCGCACGGCACTTCGAGCCGAAGGCGATCTCCCATCTCCCGTTTGGTACACACGAAGCGGTAGGGGACCTTCTTTTCTTCGCACAGTCGTCTCACGTCGTCCACGATACACTCGTCCGCGTCGCGCGCAATCAGAACACACCTTATCCGATCGGCGCGTATTCCTCTGATCGTACGGCGGTAGCCCGCCACCATACGCTCACGAGGGACTTCCTTAAAAAACTTGTCCACAGAAAATCTCCTTCAATGAACAATTAGCCCGTGCAACTTCACAGGCTAATAAATTATAGCAACTAAAAAATGGCTTGTCAACAAATTAAGCGCAAAAAATATGCAATTATTCTCCGCGCAAAAAGCGCATTTCTCCCCCGAAGCGTTCGATCTCCCCCGTAAAGGTCACGTCCGCACGGGCATTCTCGAACGTCACGCCCGCGACCGCGTTCACGAACGCTTTTTGCGAGACCTTCTTCACCGACGGAGAAAAGACGACTTCTCCTTTGATCGTGACTTGACCGTCCTCCTCCCTCTGTGCCTTTCCGAAGTCGGCGAAAGCGTAGTCCGCGACTTCTTCATATTGACTGCCGAAGGCAAAAGTCACCCGGCAGGTCGCCCCGACGAAGGCATATTGCTCTATTTCAGTCACCGTAGCGGGCACGACCAACGTCTCCCCCGCATAGCGTCCGAAGACGTTCTTCCCGAGCGTAACGAGTCCCGTCCCGGACAGATCCACCGTCGCCGAGCACTCGGCAAAGGCATACGGCTCTATCGTCTTCACCGTCCCGGGGACGACGAGGCTCTCTCCCGCATATCCGGCAAAACTCTGCATCGGAAACGAAGATATTCCGCAATCGGGCGCGAAGATCACTTCGCAAGTCGCACGATCGAAGGCGTGCCGACGGATGACGCCGATCTTCTTTCCGATCGTCACCTTGCCGTCGAACCCGGCGAGATCATAGGAGTCGATCCCGATATAATCGCCGTCGTCGGCAAAGGACAGTTCGATCGAACAGTCCTCAAAGGCATAGTCGGCGATCCCCTTGACCGAAGCGGGCAAAACCAAGCTCTCCGTCCGCTTGGCGGGGACGCGCAATAGGGAAGTCTTTCCGCTCGAATACAGGACTCCGTCCTCGGAGACGAAGTGCCCGTTTCCTTCGGCGACGTTAAGTTCGGTCAGATCCGGCAGCGAACGGAAGGCTCCGTCCTCGATCTTGGTCACGCCCTTGCCGATCGTAATGGAGGAAAAGTCCCCTTTTACGAAGGCTTCTTTCGCAATATACGTCACCGCGACGCCCTTGTAAACCGCCGGCACGACGATGGCTTTTCCCTCCCCGTCGTACCCGACAAGCGCGTAGGTGTTTCCCTGCAAAGCGAACAAAAATCCGCCCTCCCGCTCATTCGAGTCCACCGGCTCATAAGACCCGCCGCCGAGCTTGTGCCAGTCCGCATACAGCGTCAGATCCTGCGTGATCTCCAAAGGCTCCTGCCCGATGGAAAAGGGCACCGTGTGCGCCTCGTCATAGTACCAACCCAAAAAATCGTACCCGCTCTTGATCGGGTCGTCGGGCATGACGGCGGGGCTCTTTCCGTCTACGACAAGGTCCTCTACGAGCACATCGTCGAACCCCGTCGAAAAGTGTACGATTAAGTACCCCTTGCCCGTGTTTTGTCCGCACGCGACCAACCCGCCGAGGACGGCGAGACAAAGGACGATAATACAGAACGTGCGAAAAACTTTTTTCATACCTTTAGTATAGCACTTAAAACCGGGTTTTTCAAGGAAAATTAATAAACGGTGATATACGCCCTGTTGGGCAAATGAGCTACGCCCTGCCGGACGAGTGATATGTTTGCCGTCGCGGCAAACGTGATATGCGCCGCAAGGCATCTCACGCTTCCGTAAGGGAGCATATCATAGCAAAATCGCACTATATGTGCAATCTTGCCAGTCCTCCCTCCGAGGTCTCGCGGTATCTGCCGGAGATGTCCTTGCCCGTCTCGTCCATCACCTTGATGACCTCGTCTAAAGATATCTTGCGGTCTTCGGACAAGAAGTCGGCGATGTTGACGGCGTTGATGGCGCGCATCGCGGCGACGGCGTTTCTTTCAATGCACGGGATCTGGACCAGTCCGCAAATGGGGTCGCAGGTGAGTCCCAGGTGGTGTTCGATGCAGATCTCGGCGGAATATTCGATCTTGTCTATGTCGAACTTGAAGAGTTCGGCAAGGGCGGCTCCCGCCATAGCGCACGCAGTGCCCACCTCCGCTTGGCACCCGCATTCGGCGCCGGAGATGGAAGCGTTGGTCTTGACGAGGTTGCCGACAAGCCCCGCCGTCATAAGGGCGCTGACGACGCTCCTGTCGTGAAAGCCGTACTTCTTTTGGTGATGATACAAGACTGCCGGGACCACGCCGCAGGACCCGCAGGTGGGCGCCGTCACGATGGGCTCCCCGCAGGCGTTCTGCTCGCTGACAGCAAAGGCATACGCGCAGACGAGACGATTGTCCCTCGTCTCCGACGTCTCGTATTGATCGATGGACGTGTAGAGTTTTTTCGCCTTTTTGGCGACGCGCAGTCCTCCTGGCAGGATCCCTTTGTCGGCAATGCCCCTCTCGATGGCGTCCTGCATACGGTCCCACACCTCTTCCATATACGCGCGGAATCCGGGTCCTTCCTTTTCCTCCACGTATTGCCACAAGCGGATCCCTTTCGCCGCGCATATCTCCGCGACGGCGGAAAAGGTCGTCTCTTTATACACTTCCTGCGCCTCGTCCAGAGACTTTCCGTCGAAGAGGACGGCTCCGCCCCCTACGCTGATTGCGCGACTTCGCCCCAGTTCTTTTTCCCCCGCGTAGGCGCAAAGGTCCATCGTGTTGGGGTGCGGCAAGTCGGTCGTGGTGACGTCGAAGAGGACTTCGGTCGGTTTTGCCAAAGTCTTTTTGACCACGACGTCGGTCCCGTGCCCCTCGCCCGTCTTGGCAAGCGACCCGTACAACGTGACGACGAACCGCTCCGCTTGCGGGTACTTTTCGACGAAAAATTTGCACGCGCGCTCCGGTCCGATGGTGTGCGAACTGGACGGTCCGCGACCCTGACGATAGATGTCTCTGACAGAACCCATTCCGCTCATAATCCCCTCCGAAAAATCACACGACGTCGCGCTTGTTGACGACGAGGTACGTCGCAAGAAGAGCCGCCGTAAGATATCCCGCCATCAAGCCGACGGCAAGATAGATATTGCCCCCTTTGGGAATGGCGGAAAAGATCCCTCCCGCGTCGTCAAGGACGGACGCGCTCATCCCGATATAGCCCGACAGATCGGCGTTGGTGCTGAAGAGGACCTTTTGTATCTCCGTCCCGGCAAGACTGTCCACCAACATAAAGGGAGTGGAAAAGATGCCCGCCTGCAAAATGATTGTCAAAACGACGGACAAGGTCTTGTTCTTTGCCAAAGTCCCTATGGCAAAAGCCACGATCATAAAGGCGTACACCGACAAAAGTTTCAGCCCGATCGCCCCGAAGGTCTTGATCGAAAGAGTGGTCGAATACGGCGTGTCGCCGTTAAAGACCAGATCGACCGCCGTGCTGCCCGACGAGCCGTACCGCGCCAGTCCGTACAAAAATACGATCAGCGTCACGCCCAGCGCAAGCGCGGTGACGTACAGTAGGGCGGCGAGCAGTTTTGCCGTGGTCAGCGTCGTCCGGGAGACCGGGCGCAGCATCACGAACTTGATCGTGCCCCGCTTGTACTCTTCGGCGTACAGCCCCGCCGCAAGCACGATGCCGTAGATGGTCAATACGCTCACAACCAGACTGTAAAACAACGAGGTGAAGTCCTCCGCACAGACGGTCAAACCGCTCTCGTCGGTGACGATCTCGTTGAAGATCAATGCATAGATCAAGATCGCCAGCCCGAAGATGACGCCGAGGACGATCAGTCCACGCTTCCGAATGAGTTTTCTGATCTCTCCCAAAAGTACTCTACCGAACATCGTTTGCCCCCTTTTCCGTCAGCGAGACGAAGACGTCCTCCAATGACTTCCGTTTTTCATACAGTCCGCTCACCCTGACCCCGGCTTGGACCAGTTTTTCATTGATCTCGGCGGCGGGAGAATTCCCTTCGCTGGTGACTTCCACGCGGTTTTCTCCGATCGGTTTCGCCTTGGCTTCGAAGTTTTGCTCGACGACGGCGACGGCTTTTTGTACGTCGTCCACTGTGAAGACGAGGTCGGTCCCTTCGCCCTCGCCCACCTCGTCGGCGGAAAAGTCGGCGATCAACCTTCCGGAGCGGATCAAAAGGAAGCGGTCGCAGGTCTGTTGCAACTCGGCGAGTCCGTGACTGGAGATGAGGACGGCTACGCCCTGTTCGTGCGCGAGGGTACGCACCACGTCGCGCATCTCGCGGATCCCCATCGGATCGAGCCCGTTGGTCGGCTCGTCTAAAATGAGCAGTTTCGGTTTGGCGATCATCGCCTGCGCAATCCCCAGTCGCTGTTTCATTCCCAAAGAGTACTTGGAGACCTTGTCGTTGCGCCTGTCATAGAGCCCCACTTGGCGCAGAAGGTCGTCGATCAGATCGTTGATATATGCCTTCCGCTCTGTCCCCGACGGGACCTCTATTCGGGAGATGGACGCGTAATAACGCAGATTGTCCAAAGCGGTACGATTGAGATAGGTGTCCGGGTTTTCGATGATCGCGCCCACGTTGGCGATGGCGTCCACGTGCTCCTTTACCGTGTCGAATCCGCACACGGTGACGCTGCCCGACGTCTGCGTGGCGAGTCCCGTGATGCACTTGATACAGGTGGACTTTCCCGCGCCGTTGGGTCCGATGAATCCGACAACTTCCCCCTCGTCTACCGAAAAGGAGACGTCGTTGAGGGCGGTCAACGACCGCCCCCCACGCTTGTTGTATACTTTCGTTACGTTCTTGACTTCCAGTATCGCCATTTTCTAACCTACAGTTCGTAAACGAACGCCTCATACGGCTTCAGCGTGCGAGCGTCGAGGGTCTCGGGCTGTCCGTCATAGTTCCCGATGACGAGTTTGGACGGCTTGTTCTGCCACTCGATGGGCGGGACGAATTTGACTTCCTTGTCGGTATAGCTGGCGACGACGGCGTACTTCTTGCCGTTGTACTCCCGCTCGTAGATCCAGAGCTTCTTGTTCTTCTCGTCGTACTGCTTATAGGTGCCGTTTTTGATGATCTCGTTGCCCAGACGGAAATGATTGAGTTTTCTGTAGAAATGCAAGATGCTATCGGGGTCTTTCTCCGCTTCCGCGACGTTGATCTCGGTATAGTTCGGATTGAGAGGCATCCAGCTTTCACCCGTGGTGAATCCGGCGTTCTTTTCCGCGGACCACTGCATCGGCGCACGCGCGTGGTCGCGCGCTTTCTTGTTGAGCACCCACTTGACCAAAGGCAGAAAGACGCAGGCGTACTTTTTCACCGCGTCGTAGATCTTGATGGACACGATGTCGCGGTAGTCCTCGCGCTTGAGGTCGTCGAAGTTGGTCATGCCGATCTCCTGCCCTTGGTAGATGTACGGCGTGCCTTTCAAAAACTCTATACTGATCGCCAGCATTTTTGCGACCTGCTTTCTGTACTCCAACTTGCCGTAGCGAGGCAGAGCGCGGGAATAATCGTGATTTTCGATATACAAAGAGTTCCAGCAAGTATCGGGCAACGCTTGCCAGTTCGAGAAAACCTCCTTCCACTTGCGCAAAGAGAACTTCTTCGGGACGGTGGTCAAAAAGCTGTCCACCATCGTCTGGTGCTCGAACGTGAAGATGCAGTCCATCTCCCCGCGACTTTCGTCCACGATATCGTGCGCGTTGTGGACCGTGATCCCCTGCGCCTCTCCGACGATCATCGTGTCGTACTTGGACCAAGCGCGCTCGTTGAGTTCGTGAATGTACTCGTGGAAGTGCGGACCTACGACAAAGTGTTCGTCCCCGATGATGGCGGGATTGAACTTGCCGTCGGGCAGACCCTCCTCCTTGCTGATATAGGTGATGACGTCGCAACGGAAGCCGTCCACGCCCTTCTCAAGCCAGTAGTTGCAGATGTCGGCAACCTCTTGACGAACTTTGGGATTGTCCCAGTTGAGATCCGGTTGCTTTTTGGAAAACAGGTGCAGATAATACTCCCCTGTCGTCTCGTCGTACTCCCAGGCGGAGCCGGTAAAGCGGGAGGTCCAGTTGTTGGGGGGCTTTTTGCCGTTCTTGCCCTTGCCCGGACGCCAGATGTAGTAGTCGCGGTAGGGATTGTCCTTGGAGGAGCGGGACTGCTTGAACCACTCGTGCTCGTCCGAAGTGTGATTGACGACCAAGTCCATCACCAACTTGATCCCGCGAGCGTGCATCCCGTCGATCATCTCTTGCCAGTCCTCCAACGTCCCGAACTCGTCCATAATATCGCGGTAATCGCTGATATCGTATCCATTGTCGTCGTTGGGGGACTTGTAGCACGGACTGAGCCATACGCAAGTGATCCCGAGGTCTTTTAAGTAATCCAGTTTGCTGATGATACCGCGGATATCGCCGATCCCGTCGCCATTGCTGTCGCAAAAACTGCGCGGATAGATCTGATACACGATCGCGTCCTTGTACCAACGTGTCTTCGTCATATTGTTCTCCTTCCCGTCCGCCATTCCCGAACGAAATTTATTTTCGCTACAAGTATACACCGAAAAGCGACTTTTTGCAATACCCCAAATGACTATGCAGTCTGAAGACGGCGGGATATGCCTGTCGGCGCGCAATTTTGCGTAAGCAAACTGCAAATTTGCCAACGGCAAATCTGCAGTTTGCCCATAGGGCAAATTGCACCATGACGGCGTACGCCGCGCGGAAAGATAAAATAATATTTTTCCCAAAGTCCGTTACACCCACAAGGGGGAAAATTATGAGGAAAGGGGTGGAAGGGGGATTGGAGCGATTCCCCCTTCGCTTTACTCTGCTGAAAGCAGTACTATCCTTTAATCGGGTATTTAGGGCAGAGCCCTAAAACATGCCGGGGTGCTATTTCGACCGTCATCCTGACCAAGCAAGTGTAACGAGCGCGTGGAAGGATCCCCGGGGATGTTTCGACTTCGCCACTCGTAGTTTCCAATTCATTGTTCAGTTTTGTCTATGCGTATATGCCGATACGAGATTTTGGTTTATTCGTCCCTCGTCAGTTTGCCCTTAGGGCAAATTGCAACATGACGATAGCGCCCCTGCCTTTCTTTCGGTTCCTTTCTTTACGCTAAGAAAGGAACGTAAAGAATAATTTATTGCTTTGTCTAAAGTATGTTACAGACAAAGGGGGAAAATTATGAGGAAGGGGAGAGAGTTTGAGAGAGGGTTTGGAGCGATAGCCCTCTCTCAATTTTCTCCGTCCGATACGGATATTTTTTTAATAGAAAAACGAGGCACCGTACTCGGTACCTCGTTTTTTTTACTTGTTTTCCGTTGCTTATTTGGTGGCGGTGCCGTATTTAACGTAGGCGTCCCACAAAGCAAGCAGCATATCGAAAGCCTGTTCCGCATTGGGATAGGAGACTTCGATAAATCCGGTCTCGTTGCCCTCTTCGTCAAGGACCGGGGTGGTGGTGACCGTTCCGTCCACGGCTACTTCCGCGTTCAAGCTGACGGCTTCGTCGAACTTGCTCTCGACAGCCTTGGCGTTTGTTTCAACGGAGTTGGAGACAAACTCGATTTCGGCTTCCACCTTGGCATACTCGGTGCCGCCCATCTCGACGACGACGGTTCCGTTCTCGTCTTCCACGGGGGTCGTGTCATACACGGCGATGAATCCGTAGATGCCTCTGCCCTCTTCGGAGCCGAGTTGCAGATACAGACCGTTCATCAACAGTTCGCTGATGATATCGTCTCCGGTACCTGCCATCTTATAGCCGATAGCTCTTTCGACGATCTCCTTGGTGACTTGGGTGTTGGTCTTGTTTTCGGTGCTCACGCCGAAGTACTTGGCACCCTTGCAGATGTTGTCGTTGAGCCAGCCGGCGATATCCTCGACGGTGATCGCTTTGAAGTCACTCGGGGTCTCTTTCTGTTTGCCGTTTTTATCATAGACGGGTTGACCTTGTTCGTCCACGACGGGGGTGTACACATGCGGGACCTTCACAAAGGTGTTGAACAGGTCGAGCAAGTCATTGTTTTCGCCCGGATTGTAGACGACCACACCGCCGCGGTAGGTCGTGGTGTTCCAGTCAAAGAGGCCGTACTTGCCATAGCCGTCTTCCCCTCTCTCGGGGATGTCGAGGCTGTCGGCCCACGCCTTGACGCTCGAGAAGTCGGTACCGGCGAGCCACTTGTCGAACTTGCCGAAGTCGCTCACGGAGGTGATTCCATCCACCTTCATGGAGTCGATCAGATCGAATCCGAGGATCCATTCATCGTTGTCGCCAACGAGTTTGGCGATGTTCTTGAGAGTTTCGGCATAGTTGCTCTTGGCGTTCTTTCCGGAGTACACGGTATCGTCGATCGTGAAGGTGACGTAGTCCTGGATCTTCGCTTTGAGAGCCTTCATCATCAACTGCTCGGAGGGATCCTTGTAAGACTTGGTCCCGTCGGAAGCGGTCGCGACAGTCAGTTCGGACAGACTTCCGCCCAACCACTCATAGACCTTGACGAGGAGTCCCTTGTCGGGTTCAACCGCTTCGCCTTCGCCTTTTTCCTCTTTGGATTCTTCCACGGGTTCGACCACGGGTTTCGGATTGAGATAATCGTTCTTGAACGCGGCAGCCTTGTCATTGATGAACTTCACGATGGTCGGGAAGGTCATCTTGCCGATGCTGAGGAGATTGCCTTTTTCGTCCTTAGTCTCTTCGACGTCCTGAATGTTGGCTTTGAACGCGGTCGCGCCTTCGTAGGAAGCGCCGAGTTTTTCAAAGACTTCTTTGAGGTCGAATTCGGCAAGACCGTCTTTGACGATGCCGTGGGAGACCTTGGCGTTTTTGCCGTCGGCGTCAGACGCGGTCAACATAGCATAACCGACGTAGTTGCCGCTGGCTTTGGTCAGATTGGGATTGAGATAAGCGTCGATAGCCGCTTGCAGGTTCTTTTGAGCCGCGGTAGCGGTCACGTTGGCGTGCAGGGCTTGTTGGCTATAGTCGGGGGTGGAGATGGCGACCTCGGTCGTGGTGCTGAGAGATACGTCGATGGCGATCTCACCGAAGTCTCCGTTCGCAAAGTAGTACCCGAGGGTGATGTTGCTGATGACGTCGCCGGTCTTGGTCGCGGTGATCCGCAGCGTGGGATAGCCGGCCTTGAACAGGTTGTCCAACAATCCGGGGATCATATTGCCGACCACGGGAACGGAGGAACTGAAGTTCTTGATCAGGTTCCAGACTTCGACGTCGGCTTCGATGGTCCAGGTGTTGCCCTTTACGGTTACGCCGAGAACACCCGAGAACGTGTCGATGACTTTCTCGACGCTTCCGTCCTCGCTGGTCAACATAGTGCTCAGATCAAGCGTTTGCAGAGCCTGCGTGTTCTTGATGAAATTGCCGATGGCATCTACCGCGACGAACATCAGATCTCCGGCGGCGGGGCTCAGAGCGCTCAAGTCCATACGGACGGCGTCCACGTCGACGTCTGTGTTGACGGCGGTCAAGGGCTGTTCGAGATAGACGTTGTAGTCCTTGAGAGCAAGACGGAACCACTCGAAGTTTTGGGTGGTGGTCTTTACGCCCTGGGCGTTGGTCTCCGACTTAGGCGCCTTAAAGGTGATGTCCAAAGAGGGATTGGTCTCCTTGACGTTGCCTTTCACGCCCAGGCTGTACTGCCCTTCGCTGTCGCCGCTCTTGTAGTTGACGCCGAGACCCAAGCTCAGATACGCCGCCTTGGCGGTGGGGATCTTCTTGACTTCGGTCACCAACCCGTTGGCACTGTTCAGGATGTTGGTCAGATGATCGGTCAACGTAAGCTCAGTGGGCTTATCGTTTTTGCCGCCTTTGCCGCCTTTGCCGCCTTTGCTGCCGGTGGTTTCACCGCAGGCGACGAGGGCGAAGACAAGACAGACCATAACGAGAGCCAACATGATCTTCGTTATCAATTTGCTTTTCTTCATATTACCTCCAATAAAAATCATTGTCGTCACGTGACGCGTAAAGCACACCGCGCCACCGAATCAACATAATAATACCAAACAATTTTTCCCCTGTCAATAGCGAATATTTTTCTCTCGATCGCCTCGTCCGCCTCGACGAAAAGCAAAACGGCGCCGTTTTGGCAAAAAGCCCCCTTTCGACGCCGTTTTTCGGACCGGGAAAATTTTTTTTCTATCGATTGTCCTCGAAGTACTTCTCGTACGCCTTTTTCAGATACTTGCACTCGGCGACTTCCGGCTCGACCTCGCCAAAAGTATACTTGCCGTTGACCTTCCAGAAGTTGATGATCCCGATACGGATCGCGTCCTTGGGGCAGGAGAAAGAGCACCGCACGCAGCCGATACAGTTCCCCCCGAAGGTGTATTTGCCGTCCACAACCTTGATGTTGTCCCTCGGGCAGTTTTTTACGCACAGATTGCAGCCGACGCACTTATCCTTATCGACGCGGAAGAACCTGCCGTTGAGCTTCATAAACGGTTGCTCCACGATACGGAACAAAAAACTCACCGGCGTACCGTATCTTATATGGACGCGCGTGCCCGCGAGGAGGGCGGTCACGTCGCGCGCGATCATGCGCTTGGCGGCGCACCACATCTTGGTCGCCATGCTGTCGTAGTGGCGATAGAGCATATTGTAGGGCATCACGTACCAGTACTCGCCCGTCACGTCGTAGCCCTTTCGCGTAAGGATCGCCTTTGCGCGAGAGGAAGAGGACTTGTTGTACCCGAGGGGCTCTCCGCTCGTCTTCAAAAAGAACACTTTCTTCCCGCCTTTTTTTATCTTCGGGAGTTTTTTGACGAATTCCAGCACGATCTCCGGTGCGGAAAAGGCGTGGATCGGATAGCAAATCGCTATCACGTCGAACTCGTCGGACGAAGTCGCGTTCCGCTCCATAGCCTCTACGACGGTCTCCGCTCCCCTGTCTGTCAAACGATCGGCGAACTCCTTTGCCGCCATCCTCGTATTGCCCGTCCCCGAAAAGACGTAAAATATCGCTCTCATCAACCGTATTCCTCCAAAAGCGCTCTGCCTATCATTATACATAAGAAGAGGCGTCTTGTCCATTGCGGATTTCACCGTTTTTCTTTGTCGCCTTGATATTGCCGGATAATTGTGATATAATACCTTCGACAACGAAATTTTCGAGGTGTATTATGAGCGATTGCAACAACGATTGCAGCAAGTGCGGCAAAAAGGGGTGTTCGGACAGGAACGACTTCGCCGCCCCCGAAAACGCAAAGAGCCACGTCAAAAAGGTCATCGGCGTGGTCAGCGGAAAGGGTGGCGTAGGCAAGTCGGGCGTGACGACCATGCTCGCCGTAGCCGCTATGCGAGCGGGATTCCGGACCGCCGTATTGGACGCGGACATCACCGGTCCCAGCGTACCGAGAGCCTTCGGCTTGACCGAAAAGGCGCACGGGGAAGACGACTTCATCTATCCCGTCTACTCCAAAGGCGGCATAGGCGTGATGAGTATGAATCTTTTGTTGGAAGAGGAGGGGCAACCCGTCGTATGGCGCGGACCCGTCCTTGCCGGCGCGGTGAAGCAGTTCTGGACCGACGTGGTCTGGGGCGACGTGGACTATATGTTCGTGGATATGCCTCCGGGCACGGGAGACGTGCCTCTGACCGTCTTCCAATCCCTGCCCCTATCCGGGATCGTGGTCGTCACCACGCCGCAGGAGCTGGTCACCGTGGTGGTGGAAAAGGCGGTGCATATGGCGCGTATGATGAAGATCCCCATGCTCGGGCTGGTGGAAAACATGAGCTATTTGGTCTGTCCGCACTGCGGACAAAAGCTCTCCGTCTTCGGCGACAGCCGTATCGAAAAGACGGCGGAGGACTTCGATATCAAAAACGTGGCAAAACTGAAGATCGACCCCGAATTCGCCCGCGCGGTGGACGAAGGGAAAGTCGAGGACTACGTCTGCCCGGAGATCGAAGAGTTCTTCCACAAGATAAGATAAATCGACGATGAAGGCAATGAAAAAGGCTCTCCCTTGCCTCCTGCTTTTGATATCCTTGTCCCTTCTCCTCTTCGGGTGCGGGACGGACGGCACGATCACCTACGCCTACCCTGTCGCGGGCGAATACACCGCCGGGGACGGCGAAGCGGAGGACGTGACCGAGCTGTTGATCGACTGGGTATACGGCGCGGTCACCGTCAAGGTCTCCGACGTCCCCTCCGTGCGCTACTCCGAGTCGGGCAAAGATTTGCCGGACGATCTGCAAATGCGCACTATGGTGCGGGACGGCGTCCTCGTCATAGCCTTCGCTAAGCCCGGCGTCCACGTGACGAGTAAAAAGTACGACAAGTCCCTGACCGTACTGGTCCCGAAGAGTTTTTCGGCGAGCGAGATCGACCTGCGCGTCGTCTCCGCCGACCTCCGTATGGAGGGACTGAACGCCGAAAACGCGTCCATAAAGACCGTCAGCGGCGAAGTGACCGCGACCGACCTCAATTGCGACGCACTCGACATCGATACCGTCAGCGGAGACGTGGACCTGAATGGGACCGTCTCTTTACTGACTTTGGGCTCCGTCAGCGGGGACGTCCGTTTGACCGGTCCCCTTCCCGACAAGGTCACGGCGGAGACCGTCAGCGGAAATTTCACCGTCAAGACGACCGCGGAGACCGGGTTCTCGGTGACGTTCGAGACCGTCAGCGGACGTTTCCATAACGGGTACGGCGACGGAACGACTTTCGGCGACGGCAATAAAACGGTCGCCTTCAAGAGCGTCTCCGGTGACCTAAATATCGAAAAATAACCGCGCGTTTTTTCCCTGATATCTTTCGACCGCTTATGCGGTCTTTTTTTTGCGCTTTTTGCCTTTTCGACAATTTTTCTTCGCTCGTTTGACCTTTTTCGACAATTTCGTTGGCAATAAGACAATGTGCGTCAAAACCTCTCATTTTTCTTCGTTTACACGGAAAAAACGGCGTGATATGATATCTCCGTCCTCAAAAAAAAGACAATTTTACCGAAAAAAAGGAGTTGTTATGAACACTGTTTTCTTTTGCGAGCCGAGTGAGTCCCTCCGGCAAAATATCGCCGCGTACTACAAGGACTCGGAGGAGTTTTCCATACGTCTTTTCGCCGACAAAGAGTCTCTGAAAAAGGCCCTGCCCGAACGCCCCGACGCCGTCGTGATCGATATGGACGCGGGGTCCATGCGGGATCTGACCACCTCCCTCCCCTCGCCCCGTCCCAAGACGATCCTGACCAGTCGTCGTATGGGCGACGAGATCGAAGAGGTCCTGTCCACGCTCACCTTCGACAAAGTGGTCTACAAGCCGTACAGCCTGCACGATCTGACCGCCGAACTGCGCGCCCTGCTCCTCGTCCCCGAGCGCATCAAAGTGATGGGCAACAAGTCGGTGGACGAACGGCTCTCGAACATCTTCATCCGCGCCGGCATCCCTCCGCAGATCAAAGGTTATCAATACTTGCGCCACGCGGTCAAACTGGCTATCAACGAGCCCGACCTGGTCAACAACATCACCAAGCGCCTCTATCCGTCGGTCGCCGAACACTTTGAGACCACCCCGAGCAAGGTGGAGCGCGCCATCCGTCACGCCATCGAGGTCGCCTGGAGTCGCGGCAAGATCGAAAACATCAACGCCATCTTCGGCACCAAGATCTACGGCAAGGGCGACAAACCCACCAACGGCGAATTGATCGCGCTCGTCGCCGATAAAATGGTCATCGAAATGATGTAAAGACCATTTTCCCCTGTTTTTAGCGTTTCCCCTTTTCCTTCTCCCGTCGTGCGCTCCCTTGTGCGGCGGGAGAACCTTTTTTGTCCGCTTGCGCGGAGTGCAAATTTGCCAACGGCAATCTGCAGTTTGCCCTGTGGGCAAATTGCACCATGACAATAGTGTCCCTGCCGAACTTTTGCGTTCCTTTCTTGCGCGTAAAGATTGGAACTTACTGAATGACGGCTTCCGTCGATGCCTCTAATTACGCATTACGAATTACGCATTGTCCTACTGCAGTGTGGCGGTTATTCTTGACAAGCGGTCGTCATTTTTGGTACTATTTTTTCAACGTAAACCAAGGAATCGTATTATGACAACACCAATTGAGGAAGCGGAAATATCGGTAGCCCAACTTGCCGAAAAGGACCCGGACGACGTCTTACTTATCGATATAAGAGACGAGGGAGCTTTTTCGTACGGACACATTCCGGGAGCGGTCCGTCTATCGCAAGAAGCCGTCCGGACGGAGATAAAGGACAGAGACAAGACGCTGTATCTCTACTGCCGCAACGGTTCGGCGAGTCTACGCCTTGCGGAAGAACTCCGCGCGGAGGGTCGGGACGCATATAGCCTAAAGGGCGGTTATTACGCCTGGCTGAGAGACCATATCGGCGATATGGACGGCGAGGAAACGACCCGTCGGATCGAAAAGAGCATCGAAAAAAAGTTCCACCGCGACCTCTTCTCCCCCTTTGCAAAAGCCGTCGTCACGTACGACCTCTTACAGCCGAACGACAAAGTGGCGGTGTGCATTTCGGGCGGAAAAGACTCCATGCTGATGGCAAAACTCTTTCAGGAATTGCGTCGGCACAACAAATTCCCCTTTGAACTTGTCTTTTTGGTGATGGATCCGGGGTATAGCCCCGAGAACCGCGAAGTCATCGAGCGGAACGCTAAGATCCTCGGCGTGCCCATCACCGTCTTTGAGACGGACATTTTCGAAAACGTCTTCGCCATCGAAAAATCCCCCTGCTACATCTGCGCAAGAATGCGCCGCGGGCACCTCTACGCCAAAGCGAAGGAGCTCGGCTGCAACAAGATCGCTTTGGGACACCACTACGACGACGTGATCGAGACCATCCTGATGGGTATGCTCTACGGTGCGCAGGTCCAGACGATGATGCCCAAAGTCAAGAGCGCCAACTTCGAGGGAATGGAACTCATCCGTCCGATGTATCTCATCCGAGAGGAAGCCATCAAGGCGTGGCGGGACTACAACAACCTGCGCTTTATCCAATGCGCCTGCCGCTTCACCGACTACTGCACCGCCGAAGGCTGCAAGACCTCGGACACGGGCTCCAAACGAAAAAAGGTCAAAGAATTGATCGCCTCCCTTGCGAAAGAGGACCCGCAGATCGAACAAAATATCTTCAAGAGCGTAGAAAACGTCAACCTCTCCACCGTCATCGCCTACAAAGATAAGGACGGCGTGCGGCATTGGTTCGACGAATAAAGCCCTCTTTTCGGACTCTGCCCGCGTTTTAATACCACTTGAAAAAACGAAAAGGGACTGCTTTCGCAGTCCCATATTTCTTTTTTTGTTTTTGCGCGTAAAGCTCGTGTCTATACAAGCCGCTTCTTATTCTCCTTTGAAGGGGAGAAGAGCCATAATCCTCGCACGCTTGATCGCCGCCGCAAGGTCTCTCTGGTGCTTGACGCACACGCCGGAGGTCCTCCGGGGAATGATCTTGCCGTTTTCGGCGACGTAACGGGGACGTCTTTCACCGTTGCGGTCAAAGCTCTTGTCGTTGTTCTTTTCGATGTCTTTTACCAGAGCGATATAGTCGATGGTACCCACTTTGTTGACGCAGAAAGCGCAGACCTTC
Organism: Clostridia bacterium; assembly: GCA_017476265.1. Classification (GTDB taxonomy): domain Bacteria; phylum Bacillota; class Clostridia; order Christensenellales; family DTU072; genus CAG-1782. Next base: position 16,715 of record JAFVAC010000047.1, on the reverse strand, counting down.
TTTTTGGGTGCGCGTCTGTATCCGTTGGACTTAACTTCTTTGTTCATTTTACCTCCAAATTACACGGCGAAAACTCAGCCGTCAAAACGCCTAAAAGGGCAGCTCGTCGTCCTCGATAGGCTTCAGTTCGGGCGCGCGGTTGCTTCGGGCCGGCGCTTCGGGAAGATCGCTGCCTTCCTCTCTGTCGTTGCGGGAACTCAAGAACTGCACCTCGTCCGCGACGATCTCGGTGGAGTAGCGTCTGACGCCGTCGCTACCCTCGTAGCTACGGTTTTGGATCGAGCCGACCACGCCGACTTTGCTGCCCTTACGCAGATATCTGCCGCAGTTTTCGGCTTGTCCTCTCCAACAGACGACGGTGAAGAAGTCGGTCTCCTTGTTGCCGTTCTGCCCGCCGAATCTACGCGTAACCGCGACGGAAAAGCGGCAGTTGTTGATACCGCCGGACGTCGTGGAGACTTCGGGGTCTTTGGTCAAATTGCCGATCAAAAATACTCTGTTCATAGTTCCTCCAAAAAATTGCTCCGATGTTTATGCGCGCGTGATCATTTGACGAACGATCTTGTCGCTTATTCTCATCTGACGGTCGATCTCGGCGGGAACGGTCGCTTCTGCGGAGAACTTGACGAGGACGTAATAGCCCTCTTTCTTGTAGTCGATCGGGTAAGCGAACTTTCTGACGCCCCACTTGTCGATCGTCTCCACCGTACCGCCCAAAGACTCGATCAGCGCGGAGAACTTGTCGATGACAGTCTGGGTCTCCTCTTCGCCGATGCCGTTGTCAATGATGTACAATAGCTGGTAATTGTTCATACTTTCTACCTCCTTTCGGTCTTTTCGGCTATTCCCGAAGCGGAATAGCAAGGACATATTCGCGGTTGTTTTTCCGCGTGCATATATTATATATAGTAAAAAAGGGTTTGTAAAGCGTTTTTTGCATATTTTTATCTTTTACCTTCCGTCTTTTCCGAAAAGTCCGTCTTTTTGTCGCCGTTCTTTCAAGAGTTTGACAAACCGCCGCCGAAAATTTTATACTGTCATTGTCCATTCGTGATCGCGGACTATTCGAGGTGAAAAAATGATCGTCACAAGACTTTACTACCCCTTCCCCGACGACGCATACGTCGGCGGACGTCTCTCCGACGAAGCGCTCTTGCGCATATTCGAGGACATCGGGTCCCGCCACTCCGCCGCCGTCGGCGACGCCTTTAACGTGGGTAGCCGCGCCTGGATCCTCGCGGAATGGAGAGTGGAATTCTTGCGCCGCCCCCTCGTGACCGAGCCTTTGAACGTCTCCACCTGGGTGCGCGCGTCGGAAGCCGCCTTTTGGACCTATCGGGACTTTTCCGTGCGGGACAAAGCGGATCGGGTCGTCATAAAAGCCACCGCCAAGATGACCCTCGTCGATATGGAAAAAGAACAACTTATGCGCATCACCGAGGACCTTATCGGCGCTTATCGCCCGGAAGAACAACAAGTTTTCTCTTCCGACGCGCCCCGTCTGCTCCCCCCGAAAAACTACTCTAACGAGATCTCGCTCCCTTTACGAAGAAGCGACTTCGACCAAAACGGACACGTCCACAACACCAGATACGTCTCTTTTGCGCAAGAAGTCCTGCCTGCGACCGCTCGCCTCGCGGATTCTTTTCGGATCGTCTACCGCGCCCCCGTCAAGCCGAACGCCGTACCCGTCCTCAAATACGCCCCGACCGAAACGGGACATATCGTAGGCGTATACGTCGAGGGACGTCTCTGCACTCTGATTGAGTTTTTGGCAAAAGAGCAATAAAAAACGCGTCTTAAACAAACGCGCTATCCTGAAAAAACGGAAAAGGGAGCCGAACGGATCACCAAACGACCAGATTGAGCTCTCTTTTTAATATTCTCAGATCGTTCTGCCCGTCCAGGGTCAACTTCTCTCCGTCCACGGTAAAATCGGTCGACTGTTCCAATTCGAGCGAGGCTTTGGAGAAGTCCAAAAACTTCATATTCTTTTTGTCGTATTCCTTTCCGAATCCCACAAAAAACGCCCGGAAAAACGGGAAGAAAATCTCGATTTTGCCGAGCAGTCCGTTGTGCTTCGGGCTCTTGATGAGAAGAATTTGCGCAATTCCGTTGTTGTGGCAGAACTTCTTGTTGAAATGAAAACCGAAGCATCGGGAAGCGTTAATTGCCATCACAAGAGAGTATTCGTCCTCCAGGACCCTATCGCCGAGCGTGACTTTGGCGCGGATCCGACGGACTTTGTAACTTTTTAAGACCATCAGAAGATAAGCGAAGAACTTGAAGTGCTTTTTCGTCTTGATCTCGGTGGTATAGCCGATCTCGCAGAAGGTCCCCGCCGCGAGGACGTAGGCGAACATCGTATCGCCGATCTTGCCCATATCCACCTTGCGGATCCGGCGGTCGCCGCACGCGAGTTTTTTTGCCAAACGCAGACTCTTTGCGGTATCGTTCAGGGTGCCGCAAGGGATATAGATGAGTTTGGTACTCTTTTTCTTGACGGCGTTAATGGCGGAGTTCAACGTGCCGTCCCCTCCGCACACGGCGAGGGCGTCGTAGCCGTCCACTTCGTCACGCATCTTGACGTCGTTGTTTTCGTCAATACAGACGACGTCCACCTGCCCGTACGTCTCCCGTAAGAGCGCAGTCAGATCTTCCACGTTGACGCATTTTTCACTGTTGCCGCTGAGTCGATTGACGACCAGTTTGCATTTTGACACGATATTACCTCGCAAATTACTTTTTCATTATATGGTACTGCGGTAAAAACTGTCAACGCTTTTTTGGCGGCGCGACATTCGGCCGCCCGTTTTAACGCATTAACTTGCAAAAAAGCGTTTTTCTCGACTTTATATTATGCGTCATTTTATTGATTCGACAGATATTCTTTCACGCCGCAGGCGATGGCTTCGGCGAGTTGTCGTCGATAGTTTTCGTCGTTCAGGAGCGCCTCATCCTCGGGATTGGACAAAAACCCGCACTCGACAATCACCGACGGAGCGCGTGTGAGCTTCAACATATAGTAGTCGCCGGCAAGAGCGGAATACGTCCGTCCGACGTGCCGGGCGTTGAGCGTGTTGAACTGATCCTGAATGGACGCCGCGAGGTCCCGCCCCGCCGGACAAAAGTCGTCGAAAAAGACCTGCGCGCCCCGCCGGTCCGAAGAGGGGTACTTGTTGGCGTGGACGCTGATGAGGATATCGGGGTCGGCGGACTGTACGATCTCCTTCCGCTTTTTCATATCGGCTCGCTTGAAGTTTTTATCGACGTCGCCGTACAGACCGTTCTCGTCGCTACGGGTCAACACGACCAAACAGCCGCTCTGCGTCAAAAGGTCCTTGAGGACGAAAGTCATGGCAAGGTTAAAGTCGGACTCCTTGGTCCCGTTTTGTCCGACCACACCTGCGTCGATCCCGCCGTGTCCCGCGTCCAAAACCACCTTTATGCGTTTTTGCGGACTGGACGCGGGGACCTCTTCGCTCCACGTCGCGCCTATTGCGATCGCCGCGACGGAAAAGACCAACGCCGCCACAACGACGATCACCGTCGTAAGCTTGACGGTTTTTATCGCAAATCGTCCTTTTTTTCTCATCCGATACCCTCCCGAAATACTTGCTTTTTTTGAAAAACCGAACCTCTCCCGTCTTGCGGACTTCCTCCGACTGTTTTTGTCGGACTTTGCCGATTTCCGACAACGAAAGACGATCTCCCTCTTCACCGCTTGACCCCTTTCGGGTTCCCTAAACGGGTCGAAATTCCGCTTCTTTTCGATTTTGCGAAAAGTTTTTGCCGGTTATCCACAAAGTTATCCACAATTTTATACAATGCCTTTTTCGCCTGTATTTTATCGAAAAGTACCGAATATTATATTTTTCCGACATTTTTCTTTCGCCGCGATCCCCTTTTCGTTGTGGATAACTTCGTCCGACCGCTATTTTTCCACTTTGCGCTTCTTTTCGCGCAAAAAAGGTTGCGTTCGTTTTTTCACGCTTTTTCGCGCTTCCTTGTCGATCGGACTTTTTACCTTTCTAAAAAAGGAGGAAAAACGAGGCGATCGACAGCAAAAACGTATAGATCGAAAAGTAAAAAAACTTGTTCTTTTTGATCAAAATCAGGCATGCTTTTATGGCGAACAAGCCGACGAAAAACGCGGTCAACGTCCCGACGATCAGACCGCCGACCGGCACTGTGCCGAACCCGCCGCTCAGTCCCTCGACGACGGCGCTCCCCACGATGATGGGTATGGAGAGCAGAAAAGAGTTCCTCCCGGCGTCCTCTCCCATGCCGACCAACCGCCCCGCGGTGACCGTCGCGCCGCTGCGCGAGACGCCGTTGATACAAGCCGCACCCTGAAAGAGCCCCACGATGAGAGCGCGCTTCCACCATTTTTTGTCGAGGTAGTCGATCCTTTTTGTACCGACGGCGGCGGGCAGGACCAAAAGGACGGACGTGAGCATAAACGCGGTGGGCAAAAAGTCCGTCGTATCGGGCAAGAGGTACCTTATGAGCCCGGCGCATATCGCGGTGGGCACGGTCGCCAGCAGCAAAAAACGGGACACGGTCGAAGTCGGATGAGACGCGAGTCGGATAATGTCCTTTCGGAAAGTCACCACCACGACAAGGAGAGTCGCAACGTGCAGAGCCAGATTGACGCCGACCGACTCCCACCCCACGCCCAAACGCTCCAAAAGCGCCAGATGCCCGCTGGAAGAGACCGGCAAAAACTCCGTCAATCCCTGCACCAGCCCCAACAAAAAACCTGACAGGTACTCGTTCATTTCCACCTCGCAACCCTTTACAACGGTATGTTTTCGGTGTATAATTTATGCAATCGAAAACATCAAGAGGAGTCGAAGACAATATGAAATTAGGCGTAGTAGGTCTGCCGAACGTCGGCAAGAGCACCCTCTTTAACGCATTGACCAAAGCCGGCGCGCCGGCGGCGAACTATCCCTTTTGCACCATCGAGCCCAACGTGGGCGTGGTCACGGTGAAAGACGAACGCATCGACAAATTGTCCGCCCTGTATCATTCCAAAAGCACCGTCTATACCACGATAGAATTCGTCGATATAGCGGGACTCGTCAAAGGCGCCTCCAAGGGCGAAGGGCTGGGGAATAAGTTCTTGTCCCACATAAGAGAAGTGGACGCGATCGTACACGTCGTACGGTGCTTCGAGGACGAAAACATCACTCACGTCGACGGCAAGATCGACCCCGTGCGAGACATAGAAACCATCAATCTGGAGCTCATATTCTCCGATATGGATACCCTAAGTCGCCGTATCGACAAAACGAAGACCGCCGCGAAAGGCGGGGATAAAAAGTACCGTGAAGAATTGGACACCCTCGCCAAGATCGACGCCGTACTCCAGCAAGGCAAGCCGGCGCGCGCAGCCGATCTGACCGAAGAGGAAAGAGAATACGCCGAGAGTTTGTTTTTACTCACCACCAAAAAGGTCATCTACGTCGCCAACGTGGAAGAGGGCGGCGAACAAAACGAGTACGTCAAAGCGGTGGAAGAATACGCCAAAGCGGAAGGGAGCGAAGTGGTCCCCCTGTGCGTAAAGCTGGAAGAAGAGCTGTCCGAACTCGACGACGACGAGCGCGCCATGTTCATGGAAGAACTGGGCATGACGGAATCGGGACTCGACAAACTGGTCAAAAAGTCCTACGACCTACTCGGACTCATCAGCTATCTGACCGCAGGCGAAAAGGAGACCCGCGCCTGGACCATCACCAAGGGCACCAAAGCACCCCAAGCCGCCGGCAAGATCCACTCCGACTTCGAAAAAGGCTTCATCCGCGCCGAAGTCGTGGACTATGAGACGCTGATCGAGTGCGGCTCCTATAACGTCGCCAAGGAAAAAGGCAAGGTCAGGAGCGAAGGAAAGGACTACGTCTTTAAGGACGGAGACGTTGTGTTGTTCCGCTTCAACGTATAAACCGCGGCGGCTTGCATAGCAAGGCGCTTTACGCAACAAAACCCGAGCTGTTTAGGCTCGGTTTTTTCGTCCCTTGAAAAAGTTTTCTGCGCCTCGGCATCGCCCTGAGGCAAAAAGTGCCGAAGGGTCCCCAAAGTATTCTGCGGATAAAAAAATGGGTTTTGTTGCTTTCCCATAGCGGGGAAATCACGTACAGCGTCGCACCTGCCTTTGTCTGACGGCAACCGCGCAAAGCGCGATAGCCGTTGGGGTACTTTGGCGGTGCTCCTTTTTCCCACCGACGAACTCGTCGGCGGGAGCCCTAACCAGAGGTCTTCCGACGACGCAAAAACTCCATCCCGCCTCCCACGCCGCCTGTTGGTCACCACTGTACAAGTTTGGTAGTAGTATCGGCTGACGTGCTTTAAAGGGCGTGGGTGTGACGTGCGTATTTACGCGTCTCAAACGGCATAGCCGTCATGTCGAGGGGAACGTAGTGGAGTCGAAACATCTCACGGTTTTTTACGTTCCTTTCTTAGCGTAAAGAAAGGAACCGAAAGAACGGTCGGGACACAAGTTACGCAAATTTGCCGGCGGCAAATCTGATGAGTGAAAGCGAATGAGACTCGTCCCGACACCCCGGCACGTTTCAGGGCTCTGCCCTAAATACCCGATTAAGGGACTTTGCCGTCCAATGCGTATTGGACGGAGAAAAGTTGAGAGAGGGCTATTGCTCCAAACCCTCTCTCAAACTCTCTCCCATTCCTCATAATTTTCCCCCCTTTGTGGTGTGTAATAGAGTTTGGGGGAAATAATACAGTAATCCTTCCGCACGGCTTGCCGTGCATCTCATTCTTGCGTAGCAAGTATTGATGTTCCTTTCTTAGCGTAAAGAAAGGAACCGAAAGAACGGCAGGGACTTAAATTACGAGGATCGTCCCTGCACCCATCACGTTTCAGGGCTCTGCCCTAAATACCCGATTAATGGATAATACTGCTTTCAGCAGAGCAAAGCGAAGGGGAAATCGCTCCAATCCCCCTTCCACCCCTTTCCTCATAATTTTCCCCTTTTGTTTGTAACAAACTTTGGGCGAAGAATATATTTATCCTTATACGTTTGGACTTGTCCAAACATCCACTCGTACTTCCCGATACGATATCTTGTTTTGGTCCATACGAAAAAACCAATACGAGTGTTGAGTTTGGGTCTTCCTCGTTAGTTTTGCTTGCGCAAAATTGCACTCTTGCATCGCAAGACATCCCGGGGATCCTTCCACGCGCTCGTTGCGCTCGTTTGGTCAGGATGACGTTTTATCCTTACGCGCGGCTGGTCGTGCATACACGGTGGGAAATCGAAAACGAGTATTGACAAAAAAAACGGCATAAAATATAATATTTGTTAGATATTTTTTTACTTTCGAGGTGCAATCATGAAGCAAAGAGAAATTACCGAACCGACCAGGCTTTTGGACGAAAAAGGCAACATAGAGACGGCGGGATATGCCAAAAAGATGGTGTATCAATACAACCGTGAAAACATCACCGCGAACAAAGCGAGGCTCAAGGAGTGGGACTACTACTATGTGGGAAACGACGACTGCGCTTTGTGTCTGACCATCGCGGATATGGGATATATCGGCGCTCTCAGCGCGACGGTGATGGACTTCTCCGGGCCGTGGCAGATCACCAAGAGCGCGCCGTTCTTGTTCCCGATGGGCAAGATGAAGCTTCCTCTTACTTCTGTTTCCGGCGACGTCGCCTGGAAGACGGGCAAGGTGGAGATGACTTTTGAGAATGCGAACGGCAAGCGGCGTCTCTACGGCACATACCCCAAGTTCGGCGACAACAAGGAGGACCTTGTCTTCGATGTGACCCTCACCGACGAGCCGGAGGAGAGTATGGTGATAGCCACTCCCTTTAAGGAAGACAAGCACTTCTATTTCAATCAGAAGATCAACTGCATGACCGCCGACGGGTATTTCAAACTGGGAGACAAGGAGTACAGCCTTCGCCCCGACAAAAAGACCCTCGGCACCCTCGACTGGGGCAGAGGCGTCTGGACGTACGACAACACTTGGTACTGGGGCAGTTTGCAGGCGATCTTGCCGAGCGGAGACAAATTCGGCTTCAACATCGGCTACGGCTTCGGCAACAACGACCAAGCCAGCGAAAATATGGTCTTCTTTAACGGGAAGAGCCACAAATTGGACGAAGTCACCTTCAATATTCCGCAAAAGGACGGCGAATACGACTATATGTCCGACTGGACTTTCACCAGCAACGACGGCAGATTCGAGATGGATTTCCACCCCGTCATCGACCGCTACGCGCCCTTCGATCTCAAGTTCTTTGCGATGATCCCACACCAGGTCTTCGGAAAATTTTCGGGCAAGGCGACGCTGGAAGACGGCACCGTCATCGAGATCAAGGACGTACTCGGGTTCGCCGAGAGAGTCCACAACAAGTGGTAAGATGGCAAAGATAGAGAAAAAGATCGCCAAAAAGGTGGACAACAACGGCATTTTACCCGTCTACGAAGACGGGTATGCCACCTTTTATAAAAAACAGGGCGAGGACTTCCGCGTGCTCCAGCTGACTGACATTCATTTCGGCGTGGGCATTTTGTCGAAAAAAGCGGACAGGCTCGCCACCAACGCCGTCATCGAACTGGTGGAGCGGACGCACCCCGATCTCATCATCGTCACCGGGGACAACGTGTACCCCATTCCCATCTTCTCCGGCACGAGGAACAACCTGAAGGAGTCGAAGTACGCCGGAGAGCTGTTGGAAAAGTTCGGGATCCCGTGGACGATGTGCTTCGGCAATCACGACACCGAGTCCTACGCCAAGGTGGGACGGAAAGAGTTGCTTTCTTATTACTCGTCGTTACCGAACTGTTTGTTTACCGAAGGGTCTCCCGACGACGTATACGGCGTGGGCAATCACGTCGTGGTCTTAAAGAACGCCGACGGCAAAAAGAACACCGCTTTTGTGATGCTGGACAGCAATATGTATTTGACGAACAGCTTCTTTTCCACGTTCGACAACGTACACGACGATCAGATCGAGTGGTACAAAGGGGAGATCAAAAAGCTGTCCGAAGGGGGAGACCTCGTCCAAAGTCTCGCCTTTATGCATATGCCCCCCAAGGAGTACCGCGACGCTTGGGAGAAGCTCAAGATGGGGCACACCGACGAAGTGACATATCACTGTGGCACCATCGCCGAGAAGAACGATCACGTCGGGTTCTCCAGAAGAAAGGAGGGGCACTTCTTTGAGGAGATGGTAAAGTTCGGCTCGTGCAAGGGCGTTTTTTGCGGGCACGATCACTTAAACAACATCTCCATGACCTATCGGGGCATTCGCCTGACGTACGGCATGGCGATCGACTATCTCGCCTATCCCGGCATCCGCAAAAAGTACACCAATCGCGGAGCCACGCTCATCACCATCGACGACGCGGGGAAATTTGACGTAAAACTCGTCCCGCTGACCACCCCGGTGGAAGTCTACGAATAGGCAACGAATAGACATATAGTAAACACAATAGAAACAGCAGATGCAATAAACAAAGCCGCGGGCAGCGGCTTTGTTTAATTATTCAGTCCTAATATATCATCACCGGAAATATCCAGATGAATACAAATATTCCTCAAGTTATCATAGCCGGGCTTTGCTTTCCCTCGTAGCCATTCGGAGATTTGACTGGGTTTTACACCGATTGCTTTGGCGAACTGAGAAACAGTCAGCTGTTTTTCAGTCATAATATCGCGCAAAATTTCAGTTATTTCCAGAGAAAACTCATTTTTTATCATATTTCAAATTATAGTAGAAATTTCTATCACATATTTGATATTTAGAATTTTCTACCAAACGCCTTGACTGTATGCAAGTAAGAATGATAAAATACTAATTTGTAGAATATTCTACAAAATTTGATCTTGGATATTGATGGTGGATGCAGGAAGAATTAATAGAAAAAATCCGTTCGCGTGTTTTTAAGACAGAAGACTATATTAATTCTGTTTTAACACTCGGCATCAATAAGACTTGGGAAGCGCTTATTTCATATTTAGAAGAAGTTGGTATCGACACATTCAGCGAGACGGTAATTGATTTTTTTGATATTGGGAGATTATATGAAATTGGCTTGGCTATTGATGATAAATATATAAAAAAAGACAGTGGGCAGTACTATACACCTAACGATGTGGCACATTTAATGGCTTCTTTTCTTGTTGAGGGAAATAGATTGACTAATTTGTACGATATTGGTTGTGGGTGTGGGAATTTAACCATAGAAGTCCTGAAAACGATCAAGAACAGATCGGAGACGGAGTTTGAAAATCTTCTTAATAATATCTTTTTATTTGAGATTGATAAAACTGCTTTAGCAATTTGTCTGGCGAGAATATCTTGTTATTTTAGGATCCCAAAGAGCTCTATTAAAGTAGCCACTAATGACTTTTTGTCCAAAAATGCAACTTTGCATAAGCGAGATCTATTTATTATAGCGAATCCACCTTATTCGAAAATAACAGCCATAGAAGAAGAATGGGAATATAAAAGTTGCATTCTTGAATCCAAAGATTTATATGTTGGTTTTTTAGAAAAGATAATATTGCACGCAAAAAAAGCCGTTATTGTTACCCCGCAATCATATATCGTAGGAAAAAATTTTTCGAAGCTAAGGGCTTTGTTATTTCAAGAGGGCTCAGGAGAGATTTATACTTTTGATAATGTCCCGGGGACGTTATTTAATGGCAAGAAAGAAGGCATTTTTAATACCAATTGCTCAAATGGAGTCAGGGCAAGCATTTTGGTGTTCAAACATGATTCGGAATTGATACATGGGTATAGAATGACTCATTTAATTCGTTTTAAGAACGAGGAAAGAAAAACCGTCTTAACACCGGAGTATCTGAAATCTTTGCTGGGGACGAGAAAACAGGATCTTCTTAAACCGCTAAAGTGTCCCGTTGACTTAGAAGGATTTGTTTATAATATTTCAAAAAATTCGACCGGATGCTTGCGTAATTTAATTTCCAAAAATAAAAATGGTTTTCCTATTTATATTAATTCATCCGCTCGTTATTTTATAGTTGCAACAAAAGCGCCGATGAAAAGAAAAGGAATTTATATTTTTTACGCAAAAGATGAAGTGGCTTTTTATCTATTATATGCATTGCTTAATTCAAGTTATTGTTACTTATGGTGGAGAATGATGGACGGTGGGATATTGATTCCTCAAAAATTACTCATGGATATACCAATCCCCGACATTCGATTAGATCGCAATCTTAAAAGTGTTATTGATGAAATGATTCGAAGCGAGTCCAAGTATTTGGTTTATAAAAAAAATGCCGGTGCACTACAAGAATCAGTAAAATTCCCACATTTTTATCGAGAAAAAATAAATAATCTATTGTTTGGGGATATTGATTTTACGCGCATCCATAAAAATTCAGAGGGATAAATATGGCGGCAACGAAAGAAAAAATAATAAAGTATTTTTTTACGAAACTTTATAATGGCGGCAACTTTGTTGAATTGACAGTGCCTTTTTATCGAATAAAGCAATTAGATAAAATCTATAAAAATTTTTATGATAAGTATTCTACAATTGAGCAATTTGAATTGGGACAAGAATCCTTTTTTGCCGATATTAAAAAATCGAAATCTGCTTATCAAGAAATAAAGAAACAGTTTGAGTTGAGAAGAGCTCTACAATCTTGCATTCTGACAGAGTGTTTTGTGGCACAAACGATAGCCAATATTTTGAATTTAACCGAAATAGTTGATCTAAAGACTTCTAAGACTACTCCGACGAAATTGGCAGGATTGCTCTACTCGGCACAAAAGCATAGCGATGGAGCGTCTTTTCGCTATTGCTATTATAACAATCAATATAGTTCTATAGTATTGCAATGTGGGGCATCTCAAACAGTAGACGTCGTCTTTTTAAGGGAAAAAATTTGTATACGAATAGAAATAAAAGAGCAACATGCAAAATTAGAAGAATGTGATATTACGGGGAATTATAATGAAGAAGGTGTGTTGACGGCAACAAAAGATTTTATGGCAGGAAGGGCAAAATACGTACCATTTATAAAGCAGTTTAATCAGACAACAAATATTTTTCGAATGGAAGGGCACAATTATAAAATAGAAAATCACTTGACGGAAGCTCAAGCGAGAGAAATAATAAATGAGGTGCTGGACATAAAGGAAATAGATATTTATTTATTGATCGTCGATAACAAAATAATTCCTGTTTTGTCGGAATATTTATATGAATTTGTTTCTTTCGAAGGTTCCGAGATCAGGACGGCAGGACGCAACAGTAAAAAGGTTTTTACGCCTATTTTTGCAAAGAAAAAAATCATTGATGCAGGCGGGCTGATTGAAGAAACCGGTATGGTTATTATGCCATTTGATCCGACACTGAGAATTAAGAAAAAGGGCGGCAATCAATACAGTAGATATCCTATAGGGTCACTATTATTCGTCGAATTAAAAAACGCGACTATAGCAGATGGGTTTATATCGTTTGAATTTGAAAAAATCAAACAAAAAGTTCCGACGATATCCATTCACTTAAATTCGAAGATGAATCAAAATAGTATGGCTGAACAAACTAAAAAACTTTATTTATGACGATAATTTATTAGATTGGAAAACTCGTCAATTGACGAGTAGGTGTTTTATACGGGGAAGACCCGCCCGCCCGCAGAATGAAAAGCAACCGCCCGAAGGCGTTCTTATCGACGAATGCGGGATCGGGCGGTTTTTTGTGGGATTTTGGGGATTGAAAAGGGAAAAGTTGTGTGATACAATAAAAAGAGCGACTTTTTTGACGGAGGATCGTTATGAAAAAGACTTTGAAAAAAATCGTCGCCGTACTCGTCTTAGCGTGTTGTTGCGCGGCGATGCTCGCCGCCTGCGGAGAGGAAGAAGTCAAGGTGACTTCCGACGGTCTGTGGCAATATACTTTGGCGACGGACGGTACGGTGACTTTGGACAAGTATCTCGGGCAGGCTGCCGAGGTAGTCGTCCCCGACAAGATCACGATCGACGGGACGGACCACGCCGTCGCCAAGTTGGGCGACGCGGCGTTTATGAAGATAGACGACGGCTCTTCCCGGTGGCGGGATCGTGAGACGTATACAAGCAACAAGGTCCTGACCAAGGTGACCGTGAGCGAGGGGATCAAGTCCATAGGCAATATGACTTTTTATCTCTGTTCGGCTCTGACGCGGGTCGATCTGCCGGAGTCTTTGACGAGCATAGGCGACTTCGCCTTTTTCGGATGCTCCGCCTTGACCGAGATCACTTTCCCCAAAGCGGTCAAGAATATCGGCGCGTACAGCTTCCGCGCTTGCTCGGCGCTCACCACGGTCAACGTCCTTGCCGAAGGCACGCTACCCGATCTCGGGGACAAAGCGTTTTATCTCGTCGATGAGAACGCCTCCGGCGACGACCAGTACTACATCAGCCCGTCGCTCAAGTTCTTCGTGCCCGAACAGTCCTTGTCGCTCTACAACGTGGACGCGATCGAGGAGGAGCGCCGTGAGACCAAACTCAACAATCATCGCTATTGGTCGGAATACATCAATGCGAAGTGTTTTCCGCAACTGAACGCGGCGCAATAAGGAGGGGAATATGGCAAAGCAACCGACGGAAGTCATACCGACCAATCCGAATACATATACCAAAAAAGAGCGTAACTATTTTCTGATCGGACTCTTCGGGCAGAACATTATGTACAACGTGGTAGCAAGCTGTCTGATGTACTACTTGCAGTTTACCGTGTTGATCCCGGCGATGACGGTCAGCGTGATCTTCACCGTGGCGCGTATCTTTGACGCCATTAACGACCCCATTATGGGTACCATCGTCGATCGGACGAGGAGTCGCTTCGGCAAGTGCGTGCCCTATCTGCGGATCATACCCATTCCGGTCATGATCATCTCCATACTGTGCTACGTCAGTTTCGGCTTCTACGGCGACGGGTCGCCGGCGATGGACGTCGGACTCAGCCTGTGGGCGGCGTTCACCTATATTTTGTGGGGCGTGACCTACACCATCGGCGACATCCCGCTGTGGGGTGTGACCAGCCTGATGACCGACTCCGAAAAGGACAGAAACAACCTCCTCACCGCTGCTCGTGTGGTCGCCGCGATCGGTGGCGGCATCGTTATGTTGAGTATGCAGTCTCTTGCGCTCGGACTCGGAGGCAAACTGACCGAGTCCCTTCAGATCAACGCTATGGTGGGCGAGAAGTACGGCTTCCTCATCACCGCGGCGGTCATCTCTCTCATCGGTACCGTGACCTTCCTCTTTGCCGGGTTCGGTGTCAAAGAGCGCATCAAAGTCCCTCCCAAGAAGACCAACTTCAAAGAGAACTTGTCCATCATCGTCCACAACAAGCCCTATATGCAGATCCTCATTTCGGGCGTACTCGGCAGCACCAAGACGATCATCGCCATCGTCGCTATGACCATCGTCACCTACTACTACGCCTCCAAGGACCCCATTATGGCGCTCGTCTATATGATCCTGCTCGGCGGCGGATTCTTCCTCGGGCAGTTCGCCTTTATGTTGGTGACCCCCGCGCTCAACAAAAAGATCAGCAAAAAGCACTTGTATAACTGGAGCAACATCCTCTCTATCGTGCCGTACGCCCTGATCTTCGTCGCGTATCTCATCGACCCGCACCATCTCAACAACATCGGCTGGCTGCTCGGCTGCTTCGTCCTGTTCGGCATCGCCGGCGGGAGCAACGGTATCACCACCGTCTTGCAGTCCCAGATGATCGCCGACTGCGTCAACTACGAAGAGTACAAGTCCGGACGTCGTCCCGACGCGCTGTTCTTCTCCGGGCAGACCTTCCTCGTCAAGTTGCAGAACGGTCTCGCCACCATCTTCTGCGGCGTCGCCTATACCATCGTCCACTTCTCCGATACCCGCGTAGCGGAGGTCAACGCCTTCATTACGGCGGGCGGCATTCCGCGCCTTGCGGGAGAATACTCCAGCTTTATGATGATCCTCTTTTTGATCATCTCCATTCCGCCGGCTATCGGGTGTCTGTTGACCGTCATCCCGACCTGGAAGTACGCCTTGGACGACAAAGAGCACGCCAGGATCTTGGCGGAACTCATCGAACGGCGCAAGCAAAACGCCATCGCCCAAGAGACCCTCGAGGTCGTCGGCGAAGTAGAAGGGACCGCCGAAGTCGCCCCCGTCTCCGTAGAAGTAACGACTCCCACGGCGGAGACCCCCGAAGACAAAACGGAAGAATAACTTTCCCGAACGATTGAACAAAGCCCGACGATGAAGCGTCGGGCTTTTTGCATACCAAAAAACAAGTAAAAATTTCAGATATCTTCTTCGGACCAGCGTTTGAGACGGAAGGTGGTGTCGAGGACGAATTCTTTGTACTCCGCAGGGAGGGGCGTAAAAGCGGTAAGGAGCTGTCTCTCCTTGTCCGTCAGATCGGCGTGAGAGAGGACGGTGCCGAGGTAGTCGGAGTTGCCGATCAGGTAGTCCGCACTGCATTCCAGGATCTCGGACAGCTTTTTCAGGGTCTCCAAAGTCGGCTCGGCGCGCCCCTTTTCATACTCGCAGACCATATTGTTCGAGAGATTCAGCAGCGCGGCAAGTTCTCGCTGCGTGTAGCCTTTTTCCTGTCGCATTTCTCTCAATCTGTTACAAAAAATCATATCCGTCTCCTTACGTCTATGGTACAAAATTTTTGTGCTGTCACCATTGACAATTCGCCTTTTCAGTGTTATTATGAAGAAAAGTACAATATTTTTGTGTTTTATGAAACAACCAACACAAAAAAGGAGAATATTATGACTAAAAAATTGATCTCAGCAGCGATCGTCGTCGTAATGAGCATATGTTTACTTGGCGCACTTGCCGCTTGTAGCGGCGGGTCGCAGAGCGAAAATGCGGACGAGCATACGCACACATATGGAGAGTGGACGACGGTGCAGTCGCCGACTTGCGTCACAGACGGGAAGAGAGAAAAAGTCTGTACCGTATGCGGAAAGGAACAAGAGGAGACGCTTGCCGCTCTCGGGCATCTGCCACAAACCGCGGTAATAGAAAACGAGATTGTAGCGACGTGCGAAGAGAATGGAAGATATGACGAGGTGGTATATTGCGAAAGATGCAACGACGAACTTTCACGAGAAGAAAAAACCGTCGCCGCACTTGGGCATGATTTAGTCCATCACGCCGGGAAAAAAGCCACCTGTACCGAATCGGGGTGGAGAGAGTACGACGCTTGCACTCGTTGCGACTATATTACATATGAGGAGATCTCCGCCAAGGGACATATCATAGTGACCGACAAAGCGGTGCCTCCGACTTGCACGGAAACGGGCTTGACTGAGGGAAAACATTGCTCGGTCTGCGGAAAGATATTCGCCGTTCAAGAAGAGGTCGCCGCCCTTGGGCACGATATGATACACCATGAAGCACAAAATCCGACTTGTACGGAGATCGGTTGGAATGAATATGACGAGTGTTCTCGTTGTGACTATACCACATATGAAGAGATCCCCGCGATGGGACATACCGAAGTGATCGACAAAGCGGTACCCCCGACTTGTACGGAGACGGGCTTGACCGAGGGAAAACGCTGTTCGGTCTGCGGAGAAGTGCTTGTTGCGCAAGAAGAGGTCGCCGCCCTAGGGCACGATATGATACACCATGAAGAACAAAATTCGACTTGGACGGAGATCGGTTGGACTGACTGAGACGAGTGATCTCGTTGTGA
>JAFVAC010000005.1 GCA_017476265.1 Clostridia bacterium | reverse complement strand
TGATGCCGGTCTTCGCTCGCTTGATCGATCGTTACCCCGTTATCCCTGTCTTCCCGTGGCAGATCGTTGCGATCGCAGGCGCAGCGGTCGGCGTGTACGCGCTGGTCTACGTCCTGTCCGCCATCGCCCGCAGACGGGTGGATCGAGTGGAGAGGAATCTGCGCTGATAAAATAATCTTTTCTCCTTCAGAGTAAAATCTTCAAAAATCCTTCGGTGGCTTTGTAAACGGGCGGAATGATACCGACCGTTGCAAATTGCCCGAAAGGTATTGTCAAAGACAACATAATATGTTATAATTATTTTTATAAATCTTTAAGAGGTGCATTATGACCGTTTCTTTCAAAGGAGTCTTGGGCGTCGTTTGCAAAGTACTCGTCATCGCGTTGGTCCTTACTATGCTTGTGACCGTGGCAGTGTTCGCCGCGGGATGCGGCGGGATCGAAGAAGACTTCTCCGCGAAGCTCTATTCCGTGGACGAATTGAAGATCCCCGCTCATCTGGAGCAGGACAGACTGTTCGGACTGTTTTTCTACAATCCCGACGGACAGACTTACGTCCGCTCTACGGAGTCGCTGGACAAGATCAATTTTGACCCGAACAAACCCACCGCCATCTTCATTCACGGGATGCAGGTGAACACGGGCTGGAACGGTTTTGACGAAATTTACAATCCCATCGGCTGGGTGGAAGCCGGCTACAACTTCGGCGTCTTCCTTTGGAGCCAGGTCGCCGATTGCAAGTTCCCCAGCATAGGCAAAGCCCATATCTGGTACGGCGACAGCACTTTCTTCTATGCCGACGAACAAGGCAATCGCGTCGAGGAGACGGAGGATGTATTGACCTATCCGACCGCTATGGTCTTCGGTTCGTATTACTTCGACCTCATGAACCGCGTCGGGGACTATAAGGGCAGCTCCATCTCCATCATCGGTCACAGCCTCGGAGCCAACACCAACATCGCCATCGGCAGTTACTTCTTCCAACTGCTCGATCAGGGCTCGATCACCAGACAATATTTGCCCGATCGGTTCGTCTATCTGGATGCCTATATGGACGCCTTTACCGAAGAGAAGACCATCGTCCCGTGGCTCAACGCCCCGATCGGCGTGGGCGGCGTCATCCAAAAGGGCGTCGAAGTCGCTGAGCGCGCGCACAAATTGGGTATCTCCACCGAGTACCTTAAGAGTTATGAGGGCGTAAGCTATCTGTGCGACCTGTCCACTTACGGCGGAAAGAAGGGCACTTGCAAGAACTACTTTGACAGAATGGTCTATATCGATATGTTGCACAATAACTCCGGCTTCGGGAACCACGTCAACAGTATGGAGTACTATCTCCGCGCTATGACGGCGGACAAGGACGTCGTCATCGATTGGTCGGCTACGGAGACCAACTTCCCCGCCTATTATGACGAGGAGACGGAAGAGTACCTGCTCGACAGAGAGACCGCCCTTTTTGACGGCATCATCGGGTGGGGACCCACTACGCCCGTGTCGGTCACTTATGCCAGAAATTATTACGCTTATCAGATGAAGGCGCTCGACGGCGACAGCCAGATCTCTACCAATATTGAAAAACCCGTCGTCGCCGGCTTCGTCTTCGACGATCTCAACGACAACGGCGTCTACGACGACCGTCTCCAAGCGCGCGTGTCCGGCGTCACCGTCCAACTCTTCGAGGGGAACGACAAGATCGCCGAAGCGACCACCGACGAAGCGGGCGCATACCGCTTCGAACTCAGCGATTTCGCCGGCAAGACGTACACCGTCAAAGCCGTC